>JBAZRS010000169.1:0-9730 GCA_041662825.1 Victivallales bacterium
CCTTCTGTCGGAACCGGGCCGGTGAAAATCCTGACGCTTATATTGTCTTCCATACGGCCGAAATCGTAACCGTGCTGCGGACTGGTCAGGGGCATCGGCAAGCTTGCGCCGATCGGATCGCCTGCTGCACTCATTCCCGAGAATGCGGTGCAATGGCGTCGCGGAACTTTCGCAAGGGTTGAAAGATCGCCTATCGTCTGCAGGATTTCCTTGAAAATATCTGGTTCCGAGGACTCGCGGTAACAGTCGTTGAACAGGTAAATCCCGTCGGCGCCGCGGCTCAAGGCATTGGCGCAGGCGCCGCGCTGCAGGTCATCATGACCAAGCATCGGGCCTTTGAAATACGGATAAGGCTGATATTCGCCTTCTGTCTGGACAATCAGTCTTGCCTTGTTGTTCGTGAGCAGTCTCCATTCTTCGACGCTCACATCGAAATTCGCACATCCGCCAAATGAGCCAAGCACGACTTGATCCACAAGTCCTTTCCGAACCCAGCCGGGAGCATCGTAACCAAGGCTCCAGCCCACACGCGGTTCAGCCGGAACGCGAACGCCGAGTTCGACAGGATGTCCGAGCCGTTCTGCGGATATGTCAAGCAGTCTGCGAACTTCGCAGATGAACGCCGTGAGGATTTTCCTTCCCTCTCCTTCGTGACCCGGCCTGAAATTCATTCCCCATCGCATCCAGTCCAGCTCAAAGCCGTCCATGTCAAAAGTTTCAGAGATTTCCTTGATGAAGGAAAGGTAGTGATCTTGAACCTCCTTATGGGAATAGTCGTATGAGCCTTCCCAACTTCGTTCCCAGCGGTACGGTGCCCGGCGCAGCTCAGGGTGCTCCTTCCAGAACTTCGACTGGCAGAGGAGGTGCCGGCAGTCATGAAATTTTTCTCCGGAATGGAGCTGGGCATATTCCTTCAAGCCGTGCGAGTCGTTCATGCGCATGCTGAGCCAGCCTTCGATTCCATGGTGACGGCAGCGATCGAGCCACACTTGCAGATGATTGATTTTCCGCCCCCTGTTAAGGAGCCAGAGATTGTGTACCCAGTTCCTGGCATTGTCTCCGGGAATGATCTCACGGAGTTTTTTGTTGATAAGACTTAGGATGGGCTGGTCGGGACCGCCATCGGGATCATAACCCTCGTAAAGCGGTTCGCGGGCTTTGCTGTCGAAGAGGGCCTTCTGCATGGTGCAGCAGAAGAGCACAGCTGCGACCTGTGTGTTTTCCGCGTAATAGTCCACAAGCCGTTCCAGTCCCTCTACAGTCATTTCTTCCGCCGGATGAGTGGCGTAGAAATGGGCATCGTCCTCGTTGATGAAAATGGATCTTGTCATAATGGTCTTTCTGAGTAACTCGGCGTATTACACCGGGGTTTATTTTCTCAGGATGGTATCACGCCAGAGGCGGATAAATCCCGAATTACTTTTTAAATTAGGCGGCCAAAGGCCGCGACTCTTGAACAATCGAATATCGAACAGCCGAATATAGAATTTCGAAGTAAAGATAATCTGAACGTATAGTGAAGTGGATTTTTGATTTACGAGCGTGACAACGCTCCGTGGAGTGCGGGAACTTGTTACCGCCTTGTTCTCGAAATTCATTTCGCGAGATTACCTCCCCATGGGACGGAATAAATTCCGTCATTAAAGGCGGCAATAAATTGCCGCACTCCATGTGCGAATCTCGCAATTCGCATAAGATAAAGCTCAAAAAGAAATGCTGAATTTCCATAAACTTTGAAATTCCTATACTGTAAATTAGGCGGCCAAAGGCCGCGACTTTAAAGGAACGCCAGCACTTTGCTGGCTCCCAGTTCAAAAGCCGGCAAGGGTGCCGGTGTTCCCGTTAAAACATCAATTTTGCAATTACCTCAAAATAGTAGTGTTAAGTTTTATACCCCCTGTCGGCTTGCCCGGCAGGAGTAAGAGATTGTTAAGGCTAAATTGGAGAATCAATTAATATCCCCCTTCGCATCCGGCGCTGTGGCTGCACCGCCGGATGCGAAGGGGGCGTGCAACAGACATGATTATAGCTAACAATCTTTATTTCCTGCCAGGCAAGCTGGCAGGGGATATAATGAATACCACCTATTTCTCCGAATAGCTGTCGACCCAGCCTTTGGGGACTTTGTCGGCCGGGAGGATTCGGACGGCTTTCAGAGGGGAGTCACCCTTGCGCCATTCCATTTGCAGTCCTTTTTCACGGAGATCCTTGCCGCTGTATCGTCCCAGTTTACGGTCGCAGACCATTTCGTCGCAGAAGAAGTCGCCGTCCGGGCATTTCGGGAATTTCACCTTGAAACTGCCGAATTTCCATTCCATGTAGAAGAGTCCGTAATGGCGTTTGAGCTCCTTGTTGTCGAGTTCCGTGAAGTGCGGGACTTCAGCATCTTTCAGCGGGTTGTTGACTTTAGCCCAGTCCGCCGCGCGAGTCATCATCCCTTTGAGGTTCTTGTCGCCGATGTCGGGGGTTCCCCAGAAGACGATTACTTCGCCTTTGCCGACCTTATGCGAGGAAACTGCGGCGCCGCCGTCTGCGAACTTCGCAAAAATGGTTCCGTCCGGTTGGTGCCCGGGATAATAGCCGAAGTAGTCGGTCTCGGGAATCCAGCGGTACGGGTATTGCCAGAAATTGGCGATGACTTCAGGGTTCTTGACTTGCTCGCGCATCTTCGAGACAGTCTGGAATTCAATGGTGCTGTCATTGGGGAACAACGGATTCTGAGCGGTTGTCTTGGCGGAAATATTTCCGTTAGTGACATACTGTGCTGACGGAGCTGTGATTCCGAACGCCTTGAGCAGTTGGAAAGGCTCGTTGCCTAGTTCCGGAACATATTTTCCGGTATTGGCGCCGATGATCATTTTTGCACCGTCCTCTTTCACCATTTTAACATAACGGTTGAAAGTCTCGAGGGAGATCACTTCGTCAAGAATATTCGGGATGACGAGTTTGAATGATTTATCGGGGAATGCGGCCAGTTCGGCATTGGGGATTCCGTCATTTTCGAGCAGTGAAAACCATCTGCGGAGATCCTGAAGGCGGGCGCTAAAGGTTGTGCGGTGCTTTGTGAAAAGCGTTTCCTTATCCTGGTTAATTGCAATTTCCGCAGTCTGCTGCACGAGTTCCGCCTGCTGGAGTTCCTGGAGGAGGGGTTTGAATTTCCCATAACGGTCGAATGCATTGAATGCGCCCTGGTGTGGAATCATGTCCAATGTGGGGTTGGGGAAATAGTAGACATGGAGATTGGCGCCGCCGCCGCCCGCCTGTGCAATCATTGTCCAGACTGAGACATCGAGCACCCAGCCGTTTTTCCCGGGATCGTTTACCGCGGCCCAGGCGTGCGGATGAATGGGCTCGGTGATCCAGCCGATTTTGCCCTTAACCCAGGCGTCATTGTATTCGCCAATGTGGTTCATCGAATGGTTCCCGCCGTTGTGGCTGTAATCAAGTTTGCCGTAGAGGTCCGGAAAGGATGACGGAGACAGGTAAGCGATGGTAATCCGGTCGTCATCATAACTGCGGATGCTGTTGACAGCTTTGGGAATCCAGAATTTGGAGCCCAGTCCGCTCTTGAAACGGCAGAAGTCCATCCACGACATGCGCAGATCTGGTTTTGTCCCGTCGCGGAAGCTAGGCATCGGGGCCTCGACTTCGGCAAAAGACTTGTAGTTCGCGCCCCAGCGCTTATTCAAATCGGCTAGCGATAGCTTGAGAGTGTTTTGCAAATACTCACGGAAACTTTCCGCGGCGATCGGGGAGTATCCCGAGATCAGTCCGGCCCACGGCTGGTCGACAACCACCCATTCACCGGCCGGCAGCATGACATAGTATCCTTCAAATGCGGTATGGCTCTTATAGCGGTCGTAAAGTGCGCGATAGGCGTCCAGCCACATCTTGTTGAGCGCGGGGTCTGTCACTTCGTATGCGCCGTAGGAAAGCATGTCGATGACGGATCCTTCAGATGAAATCTGGCGGGAGAATTTACCCCAGCGGTAGATTCCGGCGTGTTTGTCGCCATGGGCGAAGCGTACCGTTACCTTGCAACCGTAGTCGGCGGCGGCATCCATGACCTCGTCAAGCGCAGTGAAGTCGTAAACTCCGGGCAGTACTTCAAAATCATTGAGATCGATCATGTATGTATGGTGCAGCAGAAAGTCATTTGTCTTTGAAAGGTATTCCCTGAAATTTCCGCGCAGGAAGTCAAATGTCATCGCGCCCAGTTTATTGTTGGCATCACTGAGACAATATGTGAAACGGTTGTATGGGGCCTTTTTAATTTCCCGGCGGTTGGTCAGCATACCGGCTCTGTCGCGATGCTCCTTCGTATCGGTCTTTTGCCCGAAATAATATGTCCGGCTGTCAATCTTTTTCCCGTCTTCCGTGAGTTCGAGTACCAGTCGGAATGCTTTAAATGGGGTCTTGGGTTCGAGATTCAGGGAGATGTCCTGCGCCTTATTGTCCGGGAATTTCAAATCCTGTTCGCTGGTGGCCAGGACATCTTTGAAATAGTACGGATGCAGTGTGTGCTTCAGTTTCAGGTTTTTCTTTCCCTGCGGGAATATTCGGACATTGACTTTGTACGGTTCGCCCGGCAGGTAAACGCCTTTCCTCTGGTCGTCCGGATTGATGCGCATATGCCCGACTGAAGGAGCTTCCGTAAGCGCAATCGGTTTGAGTGGCGTGCGGTTCGGGCTGCCCAGAACCTGATGCTTCATTGAACCGTTTGCGACTGTCGAACCGTCTTCCGCCGTCACCTGATAATCGATCCAGTAATGTCCGTCGGGTCCGAGCGGGAAATCAAGTTTCTGCCTCGCGCTGACAGGGTCGGCGGGATCAAATGCAATTGTCTTGCGAAATTCGCAGACGGGAGTGCCCTGGAATTCGTCGGTGATTTGCGCGGCAAAGACATAATTGCCTTTTCCCTTCAGGAAAGCGTCTGCGTAAGCGAACGGATATGCGAAAGCCAGTTTGAAAGGTTTCTCCGATATTTCCCCGAGGTGGAGGACGCCTTTCACTGATTTTTCCGGGCGTTTTCCGCTGCCTGCTTCAGCCGCGCTTGCGGCTTGTGTGATCCTCAGGCGGAATCCGAGCAGTTCAAGTTTACCGTCCGGACGGGAGTTGTCCGGTTTTCCGCCGGTTGTGTAAATGTCCTGTGCTGCGGCACCGGCTTCTCCGGTGAAGAATCCCGCAGTTGAAAACTCGCTCCAATTCCCAACCGAGGGATTCAGGTTGGCGCCTTTTCCCGGGAGAAAATAGAAAAGCTCGCCGTTCTCATCCCTGACTATCGGTTGGAAAACTGCGGCATTCACGGTATCTCTGGTGTCGGGAATGAGCCCTTTTGATTCAAACAGTATCCGCTCAGTATCCTTGGAAAGCGCCAACGGTTTTTTCAGGATGATATCCACTTCGTTGATGAAGCGCGTGCGGTTGCCGTTGAGGGCCGGGATTGTCGGCAGCAAATCGTATTTAATGGATAGAAGTCCGTTCTGGTCAGCCAGTTCAACAGTGCCGTTCTTCGCTTCCGGTTTCAGCCACTCCGTGGCGGCGGGCGGGGGCAGGGCGGCCGCTCCGAATGCGAATAATAAAGCGGTTCCCGACAGGATACTTTTTAAGTTTATCATTTGTATCTTTCCTTTCTGTATATTTATAATTGTTTATACTATTACTAATCGTTTCAAAATAGAATAGAGACCCCAACGGGTTTACCCCGTTGGTGAATAAGATTGGGATGCTAGGGCATGCGCCCACTAGCCACCCAATCTTATTCACCACCGCCGCCCCCCGTCGCTAAGATGCTATGGCGGGCACAGCAAGGGAGGGGGGGGCTAAACAATTATGAGACGATTAATAAATAACAAAGACACGCTAAAGCTATGAACTCCAACAAGATTCAGAATTTCAGGATTTCCTATAACTGACAACTGACGACTGGTTACTGATAACTGATTACCGCACCCCAACCTTTTCCAAACCTGTTTGCTCATTCAGCTTGAGAAATTATTCTTTTGAGCTGATTTCTTACGTTGGTGTTCACAACTTTAGTGTGTCTTAATATTAAATGGGGACACGCTAAAGCCGTGAACACCAACAAGAATTATTGCCGTGACAACATTTCCTTGTATTTATGCGCTTAATTCTTCTTCAGCTTGTAGATCGCGACTTCGCGCTTACCCAGCTTTACCTGCAGTCCTTCTCCCGCCAGTTGCGCTGCGCTCTTGTCAAGATTCACTTTGCCATCGATGAGTTCGGTGATCTTGTAATTCCCGGCTGGGAGTTTCGTCTTGACGACTGCGGAGTTCGCATCGTCTTTTCCGTAGTTGCTGCGCATGACCAGCAGATACCAGGTGTCGCTTTTCTGATCCTTCATCAGGTTTGTCCAGAAGTAACGGGAATCGCATTCGGTCGGAAGATCCGCCCCGCACATTTCGGCGACGGTGCGCAGCACGGGGTGGGCTTTTTCATCATAGTTCCCCGGAGGTTGAACTTCGCGGGCCCAGATCATGAAAACTTTCCCCTTGCCGAATTCCTTCACGGTGATAGCCGGGCTGTTCTGCAATGTGCTGAAGACAGCCAATGTCTTGCCCGGCTGTGCGCCTGAGGTCCAGATGTGGCGTACGGTTCCGATGTTGCTGTATTTTTCAAGTCCGCTTCCGGGAGCTCCGGACACAGTTCCGTAAATATTCTCGCGAACGGTTTCCGGCGGATTGAATCCGAATTTTTTGAGCAGCGTCCAGTCTGCGTTGTCATCTTCAACACTGTAGCGCCCGGCTTCGGCACCCATCAGGATGTTGCCGCCGTTCTTCACGTAATCGGCAAGTTCGTCGCTGAGCTTGTTTTCCAGATATGACAGGCGGTATGGCAGCACCAGCAATTTCGCCTGCTTCCAGTTTTTTCCTGGAGCTACCCAGAACGGCACCTGCGAATCCATGAAGAACCTGGTGAACCAGGCATCACCGCCTCCGCTGAAAGTCGATTTCCTTACAAGGCGGTCATTATTGTCATCGCTGAAATAGCGGACATCCCCGGCCAGCGGACGAGATGACCGGAGTTCCGCCCAGATCGGCATGAACTTCTCGAAGCGGTCCAGTGCGATCGGATCTTTCCTGAGAGGCTCCAGTGAATTGCTCCTCAGGTAGGTATCGGTCGGGAAGAACATCTTGCAGAAAGAATTCTGCCCGCCGCCGAGCATCATTGAGAAAAGGCTGGTGTCAAGGCGCGTATGATAGTCCGCCGCCCAGTTGCTCACGGAAACTTCCTCCGCCCGCTGCGGCATCCCGGAGTCTACCGCCTCAATCATGCCGTGGGCGAATTGGTCAGGTTTATCACACCCGCCGTTGGCGGTCATGACATTGTACGGTTTCAGTTTTTCAATCGCTCCGCCATAGACCATTATCATGCGGTGCGGATCCAGTTTGCGGATGTCCTGAACGCATTCCACTTTGAAATCCTCCACCCTTTCCTCCCTGAACGATATCCAGTCGAGCCACAACTGATTGGCAGCCTTTGCCCCGGGAAGCGGAGGCATTGCATCGGCAAAACCCTTGAACTGTGTTTTCCAGGCCTTGTTTGCGGCGGCGACCGTCTGATATTTCTTTTCCATGGCGATCCTGAAATTGCCGAGGGTGAACTGGTCAAACCCCTCGAACCAGCCTTTGTAGGAGGCTTCTCCGGGATGTTCGATCAAGATATAGTAACTGTGCATTGCGGGGTTGTTGCGGAAATGTGAGACAAGTTTATTGACGAAACGGACTGCCGCGTCGCGGATGACCGGCGAATGGTACATGTTCAGGCGCGCCCCGTGGAACAGGTATGTGTTGTGTCCGAAAATCTCGCCCTCCGGATTTTGCGTGAAATGCGAGGGCACCCATTCCGGCGGGCCGAAACTGATGAACAGATGTACGGCGGTCCCCAGTTTCTTGGCATGCTCCATCAATGTTTCGATTTCGCTGAAATCATAGACACCCGGAAGCGTTTCGACTTCACGCCAGAATGCCCGCACTTCGAAGCTCTTGGCTATCGGCGCTGTCACATCCATCGTTTTCTTGATCTTCTCCACCTCGTCCGGCCCGCGGTTGCCGATCTGGGCGTCGAAATAGAACTGCGGTTTTTCACCGTCGATAAGCTGGCGCGCGGTGGGGATTCCGGCAGGCAGGACGAATTTCTCCTCGCTAAAACTTTCTTTTCTGCCTATTGTCCGTGCGCTCTGATCCACGGTTTTCCCGTCCTTCAATTGCGTCGCAGTCACCTGGAAAATACCGCTTTTCAGCCCGGAAAGATCAATCGCGAGGTTCTGAACCTCACCGGACGCCTCAGCTTCCTTCTGCGACAAGACGGTTCCGGTCTTGTCCTTGACCTCGACTTTGCCGACCGTGCCTTTCGCATCGAAAAACTTAACGTTTAGAATCCATGGTTCTTTTTCAGTCCAGACAAGGTTTTTCCGTTCCGGGCTGATCCTGATGCTGCTGCCGCCGATTCTCTGCTCCGCTGTAATCTCCTTTGGCAGATCCTGTTTATCCCCGTTCATGACATAAAGCCGATGCTCATCCTCTTTAACAGTAAGTAAGGTTTTCTCACTGTTGGCGCGGACTTTGACAGTTATCCAGTAGGTTCCTGGCTCTGTGACAGGGAATTCAATGCGTTTTGCAAGCTGGAGCGGGACAGGCAGGGCGGATTTCTGATCAATGTCAAACGAAGCGCTTCCGGTCAGAAACGGCTGTCCGTCAAACTGCCTGCGGATACCCCAGTCCAGCTTGAACTGTTTTTCCTTATACCCCAGTGAGCCGACAATATCGCCGTAGGACAGACTGGGTTTGCCGTCTATATCCCCGAAGCATTCCTGATTGCTGAACTGGTAATACAGTTTGCTGTGGTGATCCGCATTGGTCAGGCGGAAATTGCGGAAATACACAGTCGTCTTCAGAGGTTTCACCGATTCGGTATCCAGTTGCAATCCCACGAGTTTTAAAGGAGGAACCGGCTTTTTGCCGGCCTGGCCTACGGAAACGTAGCTCTGGCGCTCGAACGCCCTCAGTCCTTTGGTGCGGAACCTGACTTCGCCGACCCGGAAAAGCCCTCCTGCGAAGCGTCCGCCCAGGAACATGCTTTTTTTGGAAAAGGAGTGGGATTCCTGGTTGAACAGGAAAAGAGTGCCTTTCGAATCGGAGACAAGAGCGTAAAGCAGCAATTCGCGGATATCTTTTATCGTCCCGTTCCAGACCAGTTCGCTACCGTCCGGAATATCGACCGGCTTCTTCAGGAGAAGACGGCAGGGATTGTCCTTGTCGACATTGACTTCCACTGCGAGCCAAGCTGCGATGTCGCTGGTTTCAAGTATTTTCTTTTCCGGACTCTCAACGGTCCATGCGGCCGCCTTGTCGAGTTCGGGGAGCGGGACGGTGGCCGCGGCAGCGCAAGTGGTTCCAAACAGCAAGGTTGCTGCGATTAATATTGTACGATTCATGTTCTCCTTTGCAAGAACAGCCCTTGCGGGCTTAACTACAAACGAATTACAATTAGTATTTAGTTGGTAGTCAATGCCGCAAGGCATGTTCTTTTTTATTTGTTTAATGTAATCATTTTTTTCACTTTTCACTTTTTTCCGGGACGATCTTGTATTTATCCTTCCATCTGGAACCCTTCATGGTAGCAATCGGAATCATGCGGATGATCTTTAGCGGAGAATAACCGTCCTGCCAGGTCAGTTCAAGTCCGTTCTTCCGGATATGCGCGCCGT
>JBAZRS010000170.1:0-9712 GCA_041662825.1 Victivallales bacterium
CGCAGAAGCTCCCGATTTTCTCGGTGGCGGGGGAACCTTACAACAAACTTCTTGCGAGAATCGCAATGCAGGCCGAAGTCGATGTCATCATCCTCGGGGGCATGGGGCTGAAACACGATGACTACCTTTTCTTCAGGAACACACTTGACGAGCAGGGCTCGCTGTCACGTTCCATAATGTTCGTGCATACCGCCTCGGATCCTGTCGTCGAATGCCTACTGGTTCCCGACATGGCCCTCGCCGTTGCGGAAAGCTACGCCCTCAAGAAAAAGAGGGTTCTCGTACTGCTTTCAGACATGACCAACTTCGCCGACGCGATGAAGGAAATCGCGATTACCATGGAACAGATCCCGTCCAACCGCGGTTATCCCGGGGATCTTTACAGCCAGCTGGCCTCCCGCTATGAAAAGGCCGTCGACTTCGAGGGCGCAGGTTCAATCACAATCCTCGCCGTGACGACAATGCCAGGCGACGATGTGACTCATCCGATCCCCGACAATACCGGATACATCACCGAAGGACAGTTCTATCTCCGCAGGGGCAGGATTGAGCCGTTCGGCTCGCTGAGCCGCCTCAAACAGCTTGTGAACGACAAGACCAGGGGAGACCACCGCGTAATCATGGATACGATGATCCGACTCTACGCCGATTTCCGGGAAACACGGGAAAAGCAGTCAATGGGTTTCAAAATGAGCGCATGGGATGACAAACTCCTAAAGTACGGCAATCTTTTTGAGAAGCGCATGATGGATCTGTCGGTGAATATTCCGCTTGAGGAGGGACTCGACCTCGGCTGGAAAACACTTGCCGAATGTTTCGACAAATCAGAGACCGGCATCAAATCCGACGTGATCAAGGAGTTCTGGCCTGTTAAGTAATCAGTAATCAGTAATCAGTAATCGGTTATCGGTTATCGGAGTGGGAAAAGTAGAAAGTTGAATTTAGAAAGCAGAAAACAGGGAATTCCATAAACCGGAAATTGACAATCGGAAATAAAAACAGTTGGAATTCCCGGGTTTTGAATATGAAAATTTTTCCCTCGCGGAAAAATTAACAAGTCAGAGGTAATTGCATAAAAGGCGTATGGCAAAGATAAAACTTACAAAAAGCGAGTTGAAATCGCAGCGGGATTCGCTGAAGCAGTTCTCGCGTTATCTGCCCACACTGCAGCTGAAGAAAATCCAACTGCAGGTGGAGATGCGCAAATGCCAGCAGAAGATCGAGGAAAACGACAGCAGGCAGGAAGAACTGCGCGCCAGCCTTTCCCCGTGGGTTTCCCTTTTCAGCGCGAACACCTCCGTAGAACACATTAGCTCCCTGATCAGGGCCGAGGAAATCCTGACGGACTCCCAGAACATCGCCGGCGTCGAAGTGCCGGTTTTCAAGTCAGTCCGCTTTTCCGTTGTCGAATATGATCTTTTCACCGAGGACCTGTGGATTGACAGCGCGCTGGAAGCGGTCAAGAGGCTTTTCAGCCTGAAGGCGGAACAGCTTATCATCAGGAAACAGTACGAACTCATCGGGAATGAACTCAGGGTGACCACCCAGCGCGTCAATCTCTTTGAAAAAGTCAAGATCCCCGAATGCAAGGAGAACATAAGGGTCATCCAGATATACATGGGTGATCAGCAGACGGCCGCAGTGGGCCGCTCGAAAATAGCCAAGAGGAAAATGCAGGAGACTGCGGCATGATACTCGAAATGAAAAAAGTTTCCCTGATATGCCTCGCATCCGCGAAGGTCCAGGCTCTTGAAGCCCTGCGGGAGCTTGGAGTCATGCATGTTGAGCTTGACTGCAAAAAGGATTCCCCCGACTTTTCCAGGTCGGAACAGTTTCTGAACTCCACAAACAAGGCTATAAACGCAATATCGGAACGCAAAGGCAAGCCGTCCTACGCCTTCTCCGGGATGAACGGGGAGGATCTGGTCCGCAAAATAGAGGAACTGACCGAGACAAATTCAAATCTTTCGAAGAAACTCGACGCCCTCGTTAAAGACTGGGAGAAAATCGAGCCGTGGGGCGAATTCTCTGCGGACCTGCTCGAGGAGCTCAGGGAAAAAGGTGTCTACATCTATCTTTGCGCGGGAAATAAAAACACTCTCCAGCTTCTTCCCGCCGGGACTTCATACAGGATTATCTCACAGGACAAGGGAAAACTTTTCTTTGCAGTGATTTCAGATGTCGAACAGGAGAAATCTGCTCTGCCCACAGTAGTTGTGCCTATGGGCAGAAGCCTCAGGGAACTCGACAATGAAATCAACGACTGCAGGTATGCGATTCAGAACAACGAGGAGGCCCTCAACGCCCTCAGCTGTGAAATGAACAAGCTGAAAATACAGCAGATAAAGGCGAAAGAGGCCATCGAATTCATAGCCAGCCGCGACAGCATGAAATCCTCGGTTGATATTTCCCACATAACCGGCTTCGTCCCAGCGCATCTTCTTGAAGACATAAGGACTGCGGCAAAAAAGAACGGCTGGGGGCTGCTTATAACAGACCCGCATCATGACGACAGGGTTCCGACACTGATTAAAGTTCCCAAGATTTTCCAGATTTCAAAACCGATATTCGACGTGATCGGAATCGCCCCGAGCTACCATGAAGTCGACATCAGCGTCTGTTTCCTCCTCTTCCTTTCGCTCTTCGTGGGGATACTCATAGGGGACGCCGGCTATGCGCTGCTCCTCTTCGCAGTGCTCGGGGTCGCCAAGCTCCTGATTAAGAGTGAGAAGGCCAGGCTCCCAATCAATCTGCTCTTTGTCATGGGGTCATCAATCCTGGCATGGGGTTTCCTCACCGGTTCCTGGTTTGGCATTGAGACGGAGAAACTCCCCCATTTCCTGCATCCGAACCCGTGGTTCAAGAGCGAAGACAATATCCGTTACTGCTGCTTCATGATAGCGGCTGTTCATCTCTCCATCGCGCATATCTGGATTGGATTGCTGAAAATCAACAGGATAGGCCAGGTGATAGGGCAAACCGGATGGGTGCTGTTCATCTGGGGCAATTTCTTCCTGGCAAGCTCCCTTGTCGCAGGGCGGACATTCCCCCATTTCGCCTTTTACTTTTTCACCTTCGGATTCATCATGATGCTCTTCTCCATAAATTACAGGGACATCGGCGAGGTCTGCGGGTTCCCGTTTGCGATACTGAGCAGTTTTGTCGACCTTCTCTCATACATCCGTCTTTTCGCGGTCGGCCTTTCCGGACTTTATGTCGCCGAGAACTTCAACAAGATGGCCGAAGGCACTTTCGATTTGCCATATGTGGGACTAGCGCTCGGGATAATCATAATCGTTTTCGGACACTCGCTGAACATAATGCTGGGCGCCCTTGCCGTACTTGTGCACGGGATAAGGCTTAACACCCTGGAATTTTCCGGCCAGCTCGGACTGCACTGGTCGGGATTCCTTTACAGACCTTTCAAGAAAATGGAAATTGACGAGAATTTAAAATAACAATAAAGAGGAGGATATTTATTATGACGCAACAGACAATGATCGAAATCGGACAGGCAGGAGCTTTTCTGTCGGTGTTTTTCGCGACAATCGGCTCGACTCTCGGAATCGCAGCGGCGGGAATAGCGGCCGTAGGTTCCTGGAAAAAATGCTATGCACAGGACAAGCCCGCACCGTTCCAGCTCGTGGTTTTTGCCGGATCACCGCTTTCACAGATGATTTACGCCCTCATCATGATGATTCTCATAAACAACAAGATCCAGGAGGCGGGCGGACACCAGTTCTGGCACATCTGCCTTGCGCTCGGCGTATTCTGCGGAATCGGCCTCGGCTTTTCCGCATGGTACATGGGCATGATGGCGGCAAAATGCTGTGATTCGTTTGCGGATACGAACAAGGGGTTTACAAACAACCTGATGATCCTAGGTATCATCGAAACCGTTGCCCTCTTCGTAATGGTTTTCGGCATTGTTCTCCTCAACACCGTAAAACTCCCAGTGTGATTAGGCAGCAACCCGAACATCGAACATTCAACTTCGAACATTCAACTTCGAATGGGTTGAAGGCAAAGAGATAAGAGGGTATGTCGAAGGGGAATTTAGTTGGAGTTCACAGCTTTAGCGTGTCTTGGATGTCTGGTTCGGATTTCGTGCTTCGAATTTCTAATTTTACATTAAGGAGTGTCTCATGGAACAGGAATTGATGATAGCCCTCGGGAAAGCGGGTGCATTTTGCGCAGTGGCTTTTGCCGCAGTAGGTTCAGCTCTTGGAGCTGGTACTGCCGGGACTTCGGCTGTCGGCGCCTGGAAGAAATGCTACGCGCAGAAGAGGCCGGCCCCTTTCCAGCTCGCAGTCTTTTCCGGAGCTCCCCTCTCTCAGACAATCTACGGATTGATCCTGATGATCCTGATAAACAACAAAATCAACGATGGAGCCGCAGGTTCCTGGCCGGTTTTCATCGCCGTCGGGATTGCCGGCGGAATTGCAATGGGGGTGTCCGCATGGTATCAGGGCGTCGCCGCCGCCGGCTCCTGCGATGCGTTTGCGGAAACAGAAAAAGGTTTCACAAACGACCTGATGATTCTCGGAATCATCGAAACTGTCGCCCTCTTTGTAATGGTGTTCGGCATTGTCCTCATAAACACCATAAAAACAACGGCTTAAAAGAAAGTAGAAATATGCCCATTTATGAATATGCATGCTCGAAATGCGGAAGCGAATTCGAAATGCTTGTGAAGTCCTCATCTGAAAAGGTGAACTGCCCGAACTGCTCGGACTCCAAGGTCAAGCGCAAGCTCTCCGTCTTCTCCGCTTCGGTTTCACTTGGCTCCAAATCACCGTGTTCAATGGTGGAGTCCTGCCCCTCGGCGAAAGGCTCATGCTGCGCCGGCGCCTGCTCGCACAAACATGGGTAACTGAATATCCAATGTCGAACACGGAATATCCAATGTCCAAGTGTTTCAAGCTAGGAGAGAAAGCCACAGATTTCACTGACAAGAATTAAAATACAAACGTTGGCGTTGAATTATGAATAAAAAAGAACTCCTCCCCCTGCTAGAAGAACTCGGAGTGCATCCGGGAAAACGTTTCGGGCAGAATTTCATGATTGACGACAACCTCCTCGACTTCATCTGCAGGCGGGCGGCCCCGAAGGAGGGGGACAATATTCTGGAAATAGGTCCGGGGCTGGGATCACTGACCCGAAAGCTCCTCGCATCGGGCGCAAAAGTCACCGCCATCGAACTGGACAAGCGGCTCGCGGAATACCTTCAGAAAACCATTGCGAACCCGAATTTCAAACTTATCGTCGGCGACGCATGCAGGATAAACCTGGCGGAACTTTTCTCCTGCGAATTCCGTATTGTCGCCAACCTCCCCTACTCCATCTCAAGCCCCTTCATCGCAGACACGCTCCAGATTGAAACACCCCCGACTGAAATGCTCTTCATGCTGCAGAAGGAAACCGGAATGCGCCTGGCGTCCGGCCCCGGGACAAAAAATTACGGCGCACTGACCGTCACCGTCCAGGCTGTCTACAATGTCGAATACCTGCGGACTGTCTCGCCGCAGGTTTTCTTTCCGGTGCCTGAGGTTGAATCTGCGATATTGAAGTTCACAAGGAAAGATGATTATCTCCCGCTCGCGGAGAGGAATGTTTTCCGTAATCTTGTCAGGACGGCCTTTTCACAGCGCCGCAAGAAAATGTTCAAGCAGATCTCTGCGATATCCGATCCCGAAAAAATCACCGCCGCCATGACCGCGCTCAACATAAGCAAAGACGCCCGCGCCGAAGAACTCACCGTAAAACAGTTCGTCGCCCTCGCAAAAATGCTGTGATTTGATAAATTTGCTGTGCAGATTTATGTTTTCAGGAAGGCCGGCATATTGCCGGCTTCAGAGCCACCAAGATGGTGGCGAGCCCGGGCAATTGCAATTAACTCAAACTATTCTGTTTTTCTATGAGATCCTTTCTGGTTTTCATATTGGAATTGAAATCGAAGAGCACGTCGGCAGTGACGTGGCTACAACAAATCTAGGCTGTAGCCGCGTCACTCTGCAGACGCGTTTCTTTTTCAAAGAATGAACTTGGAGCAAACTCAATCCGACGAGTGTCAATTATCAAGACAAGCTAAAGCTTGAACTCCAACTAATAACTGATTCTTCAATATTCTCCCCAATTCAACGTTGGAAGTTCGACTATGTCCGCCATCTTGTCTCGCCGTAGCTTCTTTGCGTAGGCGGAAGCTTCTTAGCGACGTAGGATGTTCAATGTTGGATGTTCAAATCATCATTTCTCTTACAGCTCCCCCCTCCAGGCATAGGTGGTCAGGAGGGTTGTAATCTGCGCCACAAGGGCCGCGTGGTCGGCTCCTTTGGGAAGTTTTATCGCCGTCGAAGCGGCTACGACCTTATAATCCTCGTAAAAGGACTTCAGGTCGGTTTTAGTGACTTTTTCACTCGCAACCCAGTGGTTTACAGCATCAATGATAAGTCCCTCGTAACGGTCGAGTATCTGGGTCATGTAAAGGCCTCCCTTTTTCCCGTTCCCGTCACCATTCCCGTCAGGGCTTGACCTGCGGGCGATTTCAATGAGGTCATTAGCCATATTGTCTGCAGTGTCCTCCGAACCTTTCTGGCA
Source organism: Victivallales bacterium (assembly GCA_041662825.1). GTDB lineage: Bacteria > Verrucomicrobiota > Lentisphaeria > Victivallales > GWF2-50-93 > GWF2-50-93. The sequence continues at coordinate 6,598 of JBAZRS010000170.1, forward strand.
GAGCCTCACCCATGTGTCGGAAACACGCCACTGAGACCCTTTGCCGTCTTTCCTTTCAAGCAGGATGGCAAAGTACTGGGAAGTGTCTTCGCCATCACCCTTGGCCTTGCTGTCGTTCCAGGCGATATTCCTCAAAAAGGTCTCAGAATAATGGCTGAATGTCCCTTTTTTATCGTTCGGATCGACAATAATGTATTTTTCCTTCTCGTCGATATGCCCGATAACCGCAACCCAGTGCGCGAAATCCTGGCAGCAGAGTATCGCAGGAAGTCCTTTTCTGAGATGGGACAGGAGTTTCTTTACGAACAAATCACCTTTTTCCTTGTCGGCAATCATCAGGTATTTTGAATTGACGCCATAGGCGGAAGCCGCCTTCCTGATCTTATTTTCACCGATGCCTTCCTTGAAGATCTTGTAGGGCGAACCTGAAGCCTTCGCAAGCTCTCTCTGCGTAGCCTCGATCCCGAGTATATATAGACAGGAGGAAAGACTGCACGGCCCGCAATGGCCCGGCAGCTGTGACTCCATAATCTGCGGTGCGAATTTCATTTTGATGGAAACCTGCAATTTGTTATGATGATTGGTGCCCAGGGGGGGACTCGAACCCCCACGAGATAAATCCCGACAGATTTTAAGTCTGTTGCGTCTGCCATTCCGCCACCAGGGCATTGGTAAAAAACAGGCTGGTAAAATACATTGTAATACGGATTTTTCCATGAAAAACAATGCCGACCCTCTGATTATCGGACAGCCCGGCCTATCTGCACCACGGATCTACTTGGGAGTCTTGGTGTTATGAATTGAAGCGAATGAATAGAATATGAAGAAAACGCTGTTTCAGGGAAGGTGCCGGTTACCATCCGCCCGATACTTTTAGTGCGATGAGATTTGAGAGCTGAAAATACGATTCGAAGATGATTTCGCCGAAAAACACCCATATGAGCGTACCTGCCGCAAGAAACGGCCCCAAAGGGAATGCGCTTTTCAGCTTTCCCTTCCCCAGCATAATCAGCGACAGGCCGTAGGCTGAGCCGGTCAGGGATGCGAACAACAATGAGAAGAAACAGGCAGGAATGCCGATCAGGGCGGCTACGGCCCCGATGTATTTCACATCGCCCCAGCCAAGGGCCTCCTTCTTGAACATGTATCTGCCGCCTATGGCAATGAGAGACATGAAAACAACAGAGACGATCAGGCTTCCGGATGAGATTATGAATGATATGAGTCTTTCAGGCATAATCCAGTTTCTGTGCTGAACCCATAACTCAGGCCAGATTACCGAAAAACAAAGCCCCGCGACCATACCGGCATAGGTTATTTCATTGGGGATTATGCTGTGCTCCGCATCAATGAATGCGGTCAGAATCACAAGCGCCGCCACAAAGAAATACGGAAATACAAAGGTGACCGGCTGTCCGACCGCGAGGATCTTCATCCATATCAGAAGAAAAACACATCCGGTCATGAGCTCCACGAGAAAATACCGCGGACTTATCGATGTTCTGCATTTATGGCATTTCGCCCTGAGGGCAAGCCAGCTCACAAGCGGAATATTTTCATGCCAGGGTATGAGGTGATCGCATTTCGGGCAGTGCGATGGAGGCGAGATTATGGATTCGTCACGGGGTATGCGCCAGATGCAGACATTTAAGAAACTGCCGATGCATGCGCCGATTATGAAGACGAAGACATTAAAAAGGGGAATAATGCTTGCCGATATCTGGTTGGCGGAATCCATTTGTTTATAATTACCGGTTAACTGTTATTGTTAATGTCACATATCGCCGACAGCATTGGAAACTTAAGGGAACCAATATAAGAACATGCCTTACGGCATTAACTACAAACAAGTTCAAAGATATTGGGAATTTGTTGGTAGTCAAGCCCGTAAGGGCTGTTCTTTTTCTCAGTTCAGCTCATCCGTACATCAAATTACTTAAACCAGTTCACTTCACCATGAAATAAAGGGCCTTTCTCATCACCTCGACCGGTGCCGGCCTCCCCGTCCATATTGAAAAAGATTTCGCGCCCTGGTGAAGAAGCATTGAAAGGCCTCCGGCGGCTTTGCACCCCTTTTCACCGGCAATTTTAAGGAACGCCGTATTCTTGTATATGGTATCGTAGTAACACTTGCCAGGCATGAAAAATCTGCTGTCAAGCGGACTCGGATCCTCCGGTTTCAGTCCGAGGCTGGTGCACTGGATGACAGCGGCTGAACCTGATACAAACTCATCCATCCGCTTTTCATCTTCAGGGCTGCAGCAGGCATATTCAGTTTTTGGATACCCATTGGCAAGTTCATCAATTAAAGACTGTGATTTTGAAAGCGTCCTGTTTGCAAAGAAAAGTTTTCCGGCGCCCTTACCGGCAAAATGAAAGGACACGGCTTTAACGGTTCCTCCGGTCCCCATGAATAAAAAACTATTGCCTTCTACGGAAATGCCGAATTCCTCTTTTATCGCTGTTTCAAGCCCGTAACCGTCGGTAGATTCGCCGTGGAGGCGGCCGTTCGTGTTAATTACGGTATTAACGCTTCCCGTAAGCCTGCATTCGTCCGAAATTGAATCGAGAAAAGGTATTATCGCATTTTTGTGCGGAACCGTAATGTTAAAGCCTGCAAATTCTTTTCTCGCCCTGTCGGCAAAGGCGGAGAGCTCCTGTTCCCTTACATGGACAGCGACATATTCGGCATTCAGCCCCATCGTCTTGAATGCGGCGTTGTGCAGCTGAGGCGAAAGGGAGTGCGCTATGGGATCCCCGATCACCGCGTATTTGAGTTTTTTTTCTGACATAGCCGACTAATATACTTCCAAAGAGGCATTCCGCGAGATTCGCAATGACTTAAAATGCAGTTTACCTTCCTGTCGGGATTCACTTTCCGACTAGTGACCGATCAATCATCACTCCCTGCTTCAGCAGTTGCGACTGCAGTGACCGAATATTCACATCCTTCAACTTACCGCCCGTCTGCGAGCATGCGATTGCGGCGGCGGTTCCGGCAGCCTCGCCGGTCACGGCGCATGTCGGGATGACTCTGGTGACATCCCATGCAGCGCCGGCCGAGGAAATACAGCGCCCTGCAGTAATCAGGTTTGAATTCCTGACACCTGTAAGG
>JBAZRS010000171.1:0-9701 GCA_041662825.1 Victivallales bacterium
TGAGCAGTTGATAGGTAAGCCTTTGTCAAAAGAAGATATCCAAGAACAATTAATGCATCGTGCAGAGCAATCACCAGGCATTATACTTGGAGATTTTTTACTAATCAAGAAAGTTGGCGAGGGGGGATTTGCAATTGTATACGAGGGCGTTCAGCTTGGAATTGGCAGGAGAGTTGCCGTAAAAGTATTGCGAGATGGAAATTCACCTGAAGTGATTAGCAGGTTCCAGCGAGAAGCTGAACATCTTAGTCGATATGAGGGCAATGCCAGTATTGTGGATGTGATTACTTGCCAAAAAGATCCATGGCTGTGTCCCCACGGAGTTAAACCGCAGGATATTCCTTTAATTGAGGAATTTGAGTCAGGGACGAGAGTACGCCACTATATGGCCTTGGAATGGATTGACGGGGAAACACTCGATCAAGTGTTCGCTCATCCTCCCAAAACAAGCAGAATTGTAGAAATGTTTTTAGGTGTAACAGATGCACTAATAGCAATTCATACTGACAATCTTGTTCATCGTGACATTAAGCCTGCAAATATTATGGTTGATAAGGAAGGTAAAGTAAAATTGATGGATTTTGGCATTGCGTTGGAAAATGATCCCGGGCGTAGCATAGTCACTAAGGTTGGAACGGTATTGGGAACTCCAGCCTATATGAGTCCGGAACAAATCAATGCACAATTAGTCAAATGGCAGGTGGGGCCGGCAAGCGACATCTACTCATTGGGAATAACCTTCTTTGAGTTATTCACTGGAACCCGTTGTATGAACCATGACAAACATACTACTGGGGAAATCCGAGATCTTAAACGTACGATGACCCGCATAGATATTCCTCCCTGTGGACTTGATTGGTCATTGAGGGCAATACTTGCAGGTTGTCTTGAGCCTGATGTCGAAGATAGATACAAGTCGGCTCAACAGTTGCGCGACGACCTTGTTCGGTATTTGAATAATGAATCAATTCTTTACCGAAAGCCCCCTTTTATCAAACGTATACGTTTAGCTTACAAGCGCAATACATTTGCATTCCATGTCGGTATTGTAGCAGTATCCCTTATTGCGATGTTGACCTCATATCATATTTTTGCCCTTAATCAGACATTGATTAAGGTAGAAAAGGAAAAGGCTGATAAAGAAAAGGCATTAATCAAAATTGAAAAAGAAAAAGCGCGTACAGAAGAAGCATTGAAAAGAGTCAAAAAATACTCTTTAAGAGCTTTGAGTGCACAAGGTAAGATTAGCCAGCTTGTAAGCAATGTAGACTTGTCGGCCCAATACGTTCTGGCCCTCGTGTTGACAGACCTTTTTCAACCGGGCGATGAAGATTATTTACTTTCAGATACTGATCCTGTTTCTGCTATTGGTTGTGTCGACGCAGTGTTGAACAGATGTTTATTCCTCTATCAATCTGGAAAATATAAAGAACTTGAAGATTGGTGTGACCGAGGTGAAATAATATTTGCAAAAGCGTATAAAATAGCAGGAGAACCAATCTCCAAAGAGGTTGAGCATATGCGTGTACGACTTATATGGAATCGTGCAGCTGGCAAGGCTATGGAAGAAAAGTATCCTGAGGCCATAAAATTGCTTGATGAAAGCGATAAGGTTTATGATGCCCTTCAGGCGCTCAGCGACGCTGACATCAAAGTCATTGCTCAACTTATGATTGATGCTACTATTGTTCCCCGGGGAACCTCATTGGAAGATGCAATAGAAAATCAAATTATATATAGGAAGCTACAGCGCTTGTTGACAAAGAAAATGATTGTTAATATGCGTCTTCTGATTGCCTGTTTCTCCGACGACAATGCCAGTGCAATCAAGGTGTTCAAAGAGATAATCCCATTGTATGAATCAATCTTGGAAATTACCCCTGAAGATATCATGACGCGGTTTCAAATGCTGTCGCAATACTTTTTAGTTGGCAGTATGGCAAATAATATTGATTCTGATAAGGTTATGTCTAGATATAAAGAGCTAAAATCAGAATACTTGACTAAGGGACTCCTTTCAAAGGAATATGTAGAAATGCTGGATAAAATGGAAAAAGGACTGAAAGAATAATAGCGACAACCCTCTTAAATTCATTTTTTTATTTGGAATCCATATCGCCTTACCAATATACCCAACCTTCCGGTGGTTTTGCATCCTTCGGCCTCAGCAAAGCTCTCAGGAAGCTTTCCTTCCTGCATTTGTATATCCCGTATTTCTCAGTCAGCATTTCCCCGGGAATGAAAACTGCACGCCTCTTGCCAAAAGCACTGAGGATCTTGTCGGAGATGTTTCTGGATGGAGCTTGAATTGTCATTTCCGTTTTACTCTTTGTAAAAAGTTATCAATTTCTGAAACAACTGCCGGGTTTGCATAGACGGTTATCTCTGAAACGACTACGATTTTATCTCCCGGATTGCCTTTAGTCAGGAGTCGAACCGATCCGTCATGATTCTCCCAATAACAAAACCCCAAGTCGGTGTCGATTTCTAAAGGCTCCTTAATGATCCCGTATTTTTGAACCAATTCCGACCAGACTTGTTCGGAAATTGCAAGATCCGCAAAGCATCTTGCAGTCTCACCTGTCGCCTCCTGGTGCTTCCTTATGCGCGCCTGATCGCGTTTTGAGATGATGAACATAATTCTTTCTTTTTTCATAAGATGATATTTTTGCGTTGCAAAATATAAAGTGAAACCAAAAGGCTAGAGTTGTCTCGCTGCCGAGTTACGCCAAAACTGACGTACTTAGGCGAACGCAAAGGCAATTCTCACTAGCTGTCGCAGTACTAATTTTGTCCTTGAAGATCACGACATATTTTCCGGCGCTTTTTCTGAGGTATGCGCCCTGTTCTGAAACATAAACTACACTCATGGCAACCTCCATCTGATTAATTTGAGCTAATCTGTGACGCAGGATATGGTTTTTTATCCCTGTTCATCCATTTCCATAGCTTATACAAAAGCATTGTTGCAATTCCTACGCCAAGCAGTAGCAGGGGGATAAGTATCGGGGGGCCGATGACGGTGAATATCCTGGTGGCTGTCTTCTCAAAGATATTTGGACTCTTTTCTGCGACAGTCTTCAACCCCTCCTGTATGCCGTCGCTGGTCTGGTATGCCCCTGTAATAGCGGCGACTGAGACTCCGCCGGCGAGGACTATCTTCCAATCAAGCCTTTCAAAGAGAGCAGATCCGATCTTCTGGTATGTCTCATAGAGGAGCTTCTTCGCTTCCAGGCTGTCGGCCCTTCTTGCATATCCGGCAAGCCTTGTCAGATCCTCGGCAGGTGCATTTTTTGCAAGATACTTTACGGCGTCATCGCCGAAATCCTTTGCGAGCACCTTTGTGAGACCGGGTGGTTTGGCCTCAATTTCGAGGACTTCCGGGCCTATTCTTCTTGCAAGGGGGAGCAGTTCTTCCGTTCTGACAGCGAGAGCTCTGGCGCCTGAAGGAACCTTTGAACTGTATTTCCAGACATCGTCCCCGTATTTTGCCGCAGCTTCGGAAAGCTCAAGTCCGCCGTTCCGTGCCGCCTTTATCGCGTCATCCCCGTATTTAACCGTGGCTTCGGTGAGCTGCTTTACGATAATGGCCCTTGAAGATGCGCCAACAGTCTTTCCACTGACTTTTGAAGCGGCTGCAACGGCCTCGTCAATTAATTCAGCAGAGAACTTTGCGACCGCAGCGGCCTGTCCGAAAGAAGGTTGGATTGTTCCACCGACAAAGATGACGAGAGCGACGATTGACGAACAAATTTCTTTTTGCGCATTCATTATTTCACCTCATCTATTGATTTTATAATATTTGCGGCGGTCTGTTTGTTATGTGTCTCATATTTGTCTAAGAGTGCGAGTGCGCATTTTTCCGATTCCTCGGACATGTTTTTCCTGAATTCACCGATATTTCTCGTCAGTTCCGGCTGGATTTCGTTCTTCAGTGTGTTTTGGACCTTGTAGATGTCGTATGCGCACCAGGCGGCGCCTCCGACTTCGAGAACTAGCAGAGCTATGTCGCCAAAAGGGAGAGGCCCGTCGGCGGCTGCAGCAACAAGTCCTGCACTGGTTGTTACACCCATTCTCCTGCCGATATGGCCGAGAAGCCTTGCTGCTGTTGCGCAGGTGCCTCTGATAAAGCATGCCGAGAGCCCGAGGCCGGCCGCTGCAAACGACTTGCTGACCGCCTGATTCTTGGTGGCCTCTGAATATTTGGACGTATCTTTGACAAGAGTGCTGAAGGCCGTCGTGTCAAGGCCTTTTGAATCCTTCAGAACCTGTTCGGTGAGCGCCACAATGTTTATTTGCATTTCAGTGCTGTTGGTGGCGAGTGCGTCCTCAAGGACGTTCAGTTCAGAGGCTGCCTTTTCGGCACCTTTCAGGCATTCGTCGGTTATCTGCGGCTTCACTATGCTGTTTATATATGGATCGGAATCGCCTTTTGCGAAATGGTAGCATATTAATGCGCAGCCTTTGAAGGTACAGAGTCTGTCGGTGACATTCTTTATGTTCCTGCTTGCGACGGCGCATGATTCGTCCAGTGAATTGTCGATCCTGCTTTTTGAAGCCGTATACGCCTCCTTGTTTTTCCGGGAAGCTTCTCCGAGGGCAATGCAGATCTGATCAGCGAGTTTAAGCTTGAGCTTGTTTATATCTGTGGATTCCGTGAGTAATGCCGGGACAGGAGTCACGTCAACTTTGGATGACTCGAAACCTTTTTTAGAGAAATACAGTGATGTTGCCGCGAGAATTATAACCAGTGTTATAAGTATCCACCTTGAAATCACCGTAATTCTTTTCTGAATTCTTCCATTCATTGACGTTCCTCCATCTTTGTTTGTTAACTCATTACAGTTTTATATAAGTTTGCTTCTCCACGCATTTCCGAACGAATCCAAATTATTCTTTCAACTCATCATCTCCGGACGCCATCTCTATAAGGCCAAGGACATCTCTTCTATATTGCATCCCTCCTGAATTTGAATGGGAAAGAAAGACTTTGGCAACTAGTTTGGCTGATATTTGAAATCATATTTGTTCCTTGTTCCGAGCATGCTCAAATCTGCAATCACTGGTTCGGACTTGGTGAATTCATGTCCTCTCCGTTCGGTTTCATTCTTCAGTTCAGTGACAGTATGCTGTACAGACTGGACCACGGCCTCATTGCCAGAGGGCAGGGAATTTATCTTCGGGGTTTCACGGAGTTTTTTAGAGACATAATACACTCCTCCAAGTGCGACCGCCGCGCCTGCGGCGCAGATTATGCTTCCGGCAGCTATTGTAACATATCCGATCCCGGAAAGTATGAATCCAGCGCCTATTATCAGACCGCCGACGGCGATTGTCCCCAGGCCGGTTATCAGCGTGCTCTTTACTATTTCCGGATTCTTTGAGATTATGCCGATGATCAGGCCTCCCCCTATTATGAAGGCGCCCACTGTGACGATCGCCCCACCGGTGGTCATGAGGACGGTGCCTGCCGCTATCGTTATTGCTCCAGCCTTTGCAACGCAAAGACCTGCGGCCGCGAGAGCTGTTCCTCCGAGGATTGACTTCCCGGGATTTTGTTTTACCCAGCTGGCAACCCGCGGTCCGAATTCCATGATTTTCCCCTTGTCGAAAGCGAACTCTATATTCCCGCAGTTGAGACCGCATTCGGCGGTATTGTTGAATATCAGTAGTTTTGCATGGGCAGGATCCTTGGAAATGATATTGTCAGTGTTGAGCATGTCCGAATGCGGCTGACGGTTGTAAGCGCTTTTATAGGCATATCCCTGTCTCTGTGATGAAGCATTTGTGTTGCCGTTGGCTCCGAAGCTGCAGCCGCATATGGGGCAGAAGGCCATGTTTTTAGATTCGGGGCGCCTGAAACCTGTCTTGCAGTTTGAACATGTTTTCATGGTATTGATTCCTTATCTTATGCTAATTGGTTGAAATTCCTATTTGTTCCAATCAGATTCAGTTTTTCATTTACGGTTCTTGTGAACATCTTGAGAACCCTGACTTTTCCGAGGAGTTCCTCCCTGTTGTTTTTCAGCTCTTCAATCTTGTCATATATTGGCTCATACATGCTTTTCAGATAGCGGATTTGATTCCTGATATGCTCCCTATCTCTGTACGAGAGGTTCCCGGATTCCAGAGTTTTTACCAATTCGTTTTTGCGATTCTTCATTAATCCGAGGTTGTCTCCAAGCATTCTCATCACCTGTCTGTTCTCATCGAACATGATGTATGCCTGGTCCGCCATCATGAATGAAATCTTCCGGGCCGCTCGCAGGGCTGCAGCATTGCAGTTTCCTGAAGCTTCATCGATATGGCAACTGATCTTGTAGCGGGATCTGTCGAACCTCCTGTTAATATCCTTAAGCTTTTCCCCGTGTTCATGGACTTTCCTGACCGCCTCCGCGTTAAGCTCCCCGGTCGCATATTTGAACGCGATTTTTATCCCTCCTATTATCCAGTTGCCCATTGTGACCATCTCTCCTTCATAATTTTGACTTAGTCCTGCGGTCCGGGAAGCATCCTGATGCAGCTTCCACTCATCATTAATACGGATTTGTTGTCAGCCTTCATTGTCTCGGTGATTATATTCATCAGGAAGGAACAGGTATTCCTTAATATTTCACGTTCGGTGTCGGACTTGCATTCAAGCGCCTTTCCGGTATTGTCGCTGAGCTTTTCAAGCGCTTTCATTCTGAACTCGTGGTTCTGCCTGCATGCTTCGGTGAAGGTATTGATTTTTGTCTCCATCTCCCTCTCGGCATTGCTGATTTCGGCGAGTTTAGCCTGCAGCATCGTATCAATGTTGTGATGCACAATCTGGCTGTTGTTCCTTATTCGTTCGATCTCCGCGTTTATCCTTGCTATTTCCACATCGCTGTCTTTGATGCCTTGAATCAGGTTTAATGGATTCACGGACTCCCAGAATGTCGGCTTCTTCCTCCTGGAAAAAACTTCCCTTTCGAATTCGAGCGGTTTGATGTCAATAATTTCATTCATGGTAAAAATTCCTTTTCTCTTATATATTTTGTTTAAGCCTGTATGACAATAGATATCCGACTCCAAATGGAAAATTTGCAAATTTTGTCACCTGTTCCCAATGAAGGAAATGGTTTTCTCAACTTGGATCGGATTGCGCTGCTGGGATTTCAGTTGACCCCATGCATCCTCCGCTTTTTTCTTCGGATTCCAGTTAGGATACCCGGAAATGCTCGCATAAGAGGGCAAGGACGGGAAACTGGAACATGCAGATTTTTCCTTTTTTGAAAAACGATCCGTTATTTGAGTGCTGAGACTGGAGGCCTCCTGCCGCAGATGGACGCTTGCCATAGCGTCACTGCAGACTCTACTGCAAAGGGATACGGCCCTGAAAAGATTTCTGATCTCATCCCTCCAGTGCCAGCCGACTCCGAATCCGGGATTGAGCCATTTGCTTTTTTCCTTCGCATAAAGCTCTCTTGCCGTCTTGATATCCTCTGAGGCCATCTGATTGACAAAAGCCTTCCTGGAATCTTCAAGGAGTTCAACCGCCCTGACGATAAGCTCATTGAACTCCTGCTTTGTCCTGTCACGATGGATTTCAAACTCAGATTTTATCTCGCAAAGCTGCTTTCTCTGTTCATAGTTCCACATGCCTTCCTGTTTGAGGGCCCTGGCAATTGCCGAAATTGCGATTTCGCAGGCTTTTATTGCGTCTTCCGGATTTGTCGCGAGAGCGAATTCATGTTTGGCCTTCATATACAATTCTTCGACTTTCAACGACTCGGCGAGCTTGGTGAAGGCTTTCATCCCATAGGAGAATTCCTCTGTTTCAATACTGTTCCAAAGCTCCGGCCTGCCCAGGGCTTCCTTGTACAAGTCTGACAAGGTCTCTGCTGTATTTATCTTGCTTGTGTAATCGTCTGAGGAATTAAGGTCATTCAAGGCGTCGACAAATTTTGTCCTATAATGAGACTGGAGATAAACCCTGTTGAACACTTCAGTGCCTGAATTGGCAAGGAGCAGCACCTTCGAAGAAGAACAGTATTTTACGCGAGCATCCTCAATGAAATTCAGTGCTTCTGCGGATATCGCAAGCTTTGCCCGGTCATCGCCATGACTGTCGAGTATTCTCTGGCTAAATGACTCGAGTCCCTTTTTCAGTTCAAGTTCCTGCGGGTCGGCAAGTTGATTGTCCGGAGTTACAGAGGTGCAACCTGCGATAAGGAGGAAACAGACCGCCATGATAGCTGTGAAGATTCGGATTGTGATGTCATTTGATTTCATTTGATAAAAACTCCATTTCTTTAAATGCCATTAATGTCCGAGTGCGGCCTATATCGTAGATCTCCAGGTTCTCCGTTTTCACAGGGAGTCCTTCCTTAATGTTTGATGCGGCCTGGATATAGCCTTTTATGTCACTTTCCGGGATTCCGGCATTCCTCATCTGTTCAGGAGTGATGTCGAAGACTCCGGAAGAACTGTAGAACTTTTCGGAAAGTTTTGAGTACGCGGCGAATTCCCCTGCGCGGTATGCGTTGTAGATCTCGGCGACGTACAGACCGAGTTTTTCAAATACCGGTTCAAGCGCATAGGCTGCCACGATGCTAGTCGCTGCTATAATTAGAATTGCAGGTCCGGCGGGTGTCATGCAGAGTGTGAGAATAGCGCCTGTCCCGAGGACCATAAGTGAACCGTTTGCTTTGGAAACTGTGACGGCGTGTCTCCTGTTCCTTTCAGGTTCATCTATTTCCCCTTTTTTGAAAGCTTCCTCGGTTTCATGACAATCCCAGAAGGCTATGCCGCTTTCAAAGACTATCGCTGCAGGGAGTACAGCCCTTCCGGAGATGCGGATTCCGGGTTTGAGCATTTTTACGGCATCTTTCCCCGCTCTGCTGAATGAAGTTGACTTTTCCACAGCCTGGGAGATAATAGCCTTGTCGGAACTCCTTATCAGCGGTCCGCTCCTGTCAAGCCATTCAGGGAGAACCTTTGGAATTCTTCTATTCTCTGAGACATATTTCAGTATCCTGTCTGCTTCAATCTTTTTTCCTCGTGTCAATTCCCATCCGTTTACCGGAGACGTGTTGTGGCTTACGTCTTGAATGACATGCATCCTGGCCGCATTCATGACTGCTTTGTCGACCTGTCCGGTTCCAGACAGGGCTTTTGCCACGTTTTCAGGGTTGTGCCTGAGGGCGCCATGGTTTGAGGGCGTGAGGATTTCTCCGGCTTTCCTGTTGAAATATTCCCCGCTCTGCCTCGATGGATAATCAATCCAGTCCTGAACGGCTTTAATTTTTTCCGAGGACATATTGCCTATGCCGCCTTTTGACGGGGAAGTTCCCTGAAGGAGTTCTATCCCCTCTATATGAGCTTCGCCGGGCATGGCATAGGAGTAATGAACCATGAATGTAATTATTCCCATTACGGAAAACCAAAGATAAATTTTATTTATCATTTTTATCTTCCTCTCATCCTTTATAACTCTTTTCAATGGACTGTTAAGGGGTTTTCACCACTCAAATCTGATCAGAATGGCTCTAAGATAAGGATTCTTTGTAAGTAACTCGGGATACCATCCCGAGGGAAGCTGCGGGGTGATACCCATATGCGTAAACCTAAGCTTTATGTCTCTTGTTGTTAAGATGTTGTGATGTTATGATTACTCGGGGATCCAAGGCGGCCTCAAGCTCTTGCGCATAGTTCATCCTTTTCCTCTTGTCGTACGA
>JBAZRS010000172.1:0-9632 GCA_041662825.1 Victivallales bacterium
CCCTGTTGTACGTGTATCTGCAGTCACTAGGCGGAAGAAACTCTTTCGGGGCCGCCCCGCAGTCGTAGATGGATCGCGAATTGTATTTCATCCAGTGCGCGTAAAGGTCGAGTATCTCAATTTCGCGATCGCAGACATAGCCGCGGCTTGTTGGACCTATGTTCATCAGCGTGTTTCCGTTCATGCTGGTCTGGGTTATGAGGATTTCAAGACAGCGGAACGGCGTCTTGAAATATGATTTTTCATCGCGGTTGTAACCCCAGGCTGCAGTAAGGCAGTGACAGCCCTCCCACGGCACGCTGTTTCCGTCCTTGTCGACGCAGTCTGAATCGCGGACATAGCCTTCTGGCGTGAGAATGTCATGTGAATCCGGAAGCGCAAGGCGGTTGTTGAGGATGACATGAGGCTGGAGCGAACGCACAAGTTTCAGCATCTCTTCCGACTCGCATTCGACCGGGCAGATTTTGCCGCTGACGTCGAACCAGAACTCGGCGATCTCCCCGAACTCAGTGAGGAGCTCGCGGACCTGGTCACGCATATATTTGGCGTAACGGCGCATGTCGCGTCCCTTATTCAGCCTGGCGATTTCCTCCGGCGGCAAATTGTCCAGCGCATGGTTTCCACCTTCCGAGATGAGGAAATCCGGATGATGCCAGTCTGTGATGGAGTAGTAGAGCCCGATCCTGAGCCCTTCGGCGCGGAAGGCTGCGACTATCTCCTTGAGGAGGTCGCGGCGGCAGGGCGAATTGGTCACCTTGTAGTCGGTGAACTTGCTGTCCCACATGCAGAAACCGTCATGGTGTTTTGTCGTGAACACGACATATTTCATGCCCGCCTTCTTCGCAGACTTCGCCCATTCGGCGGGATTGAACAGATCGGGGTTGAAATTGTCGATGAGAAACTGGTAGTCTTCCTCTGAAATACGCTCGCCTCGCCTGCACCATTCGTTTATCCCGTACATCGAATAGACGCCCCAGTGAATGAACATTCCGAACCTGTCCTTCTGAAACTGAACCAGGTCTCCGTGCAAGTATTTACCCATTTGTGTTCCCCTTGTTTAAGAAATTCTCTTCACAGTATCGGGACTATCGACCGGTCGGTCAACAGCAGTGGTGAATTGGATATCGGCAGGTTGGCGAACTCCGGCATACCATAATTGATTTTGAGTCCGAGTTCATATACGTCCTTGCCGGCGGGATCCACCAGCACCGGGTTGTCCAGCCGCAGGCCCTGGTCAAGCCAATAATACATTGTTATGCTCTTCCAGTCGCTGTCTTTCTCGACCGACTCCCTGAGCCACCAGGCATGCACAGGGACATCACCGCGGAGAAGGTTCACCTGATATGCCGCTGCCGCCTGCTCCCGAGTAATGCTCTTGTCATCGTCGCCGTTCTGCATTCTGAAAGAGGTGGCCCCTTCAGCGGGTTTCAAAGGATCGTGAAGAAGAGTGGCGAGACTTTGCAAAGCGTAATAGGCGGGCTTCGGACTCCCGTCTTCAAGCCTCAGAAGACCGTAATGTGACGAGTAATTCAGGTTTTTACCCATTACATAGTGGGAGAAGTCCCCCATGGTGAAATAGCTGACCAGCGCCGCGTCGAGCCCAAGTTCCAGCAGGATTCTGCGTAACAGCCAGCGCATCTGGACACCTTCGTTGACCGGCATGTCGGCGAGGGCCTGATCGTTTCCGGGCGGGACTTTGGAAGGGCAGCCGGTCTCTCCCTGCCAATACTCTATTCCGGGCTTATATTTTCGCAGCAGACGCAGATATGCCGGAAACTCCTGATCAATGTATTGTTCCGGCATGACTTTGTACCCATGATAGCTGATGGCGTTGCACTGTTCGGCCATTCCATGCTTCAGGCAGTTTTCCGTGAACAAGAGTCCGCCGGGGTGCATTGCGCGGCCAAAAGCGCCGCATATGACGAAGGCGTCAGGCTGCTGGGATTTCAAAACCTCGGCTGTGGCTTTGACCAGGGCGGCATAGAGCGCGGGATCCTGCTTTGGGCCGAAGAATCCGGCATCAGGTTCATTCCAGACCTCGAAGTGGCGGACACGTCCGCGGTAGTGAGCAGACAGGGCCCTGACATAGGCTCGCCACCCCTGTCTTTCCTCTTCGGTGTAAACGGGAGGGTAACCCACTCCGGAGATTGCGGCGTCCGGTGTGTAGAGCCGATTGCCGTAGCTTACGCTGAGCCAGGGCTGGACACCGCGCTCAAGAAGCTTGTCGACGATAATATCCAACCAGGAGAAATCATATGCGCCGTTTTCCTTTTCGGTTTTCGCCCAGCCGCTCTGGACCCTGGCCCATTTCACACCGAGGCCCTCAAGTACCGGCCATGCCTGCTCGACATCCCACATGTCGCGATCCAGAGTTTCAAATCCGACGCCCAGGCGCGACGAAACAATTTCAGTGCTCTTCCTGCTTCCCAGTTTTCCAATAAACTTAAAACCGAAATCCCTGATTTCCATTTTATCGAACCCCTGCAGCTTGTCTTCCAGATGTTTTCACGGCTAATGGAAGCTCTAGAACCGACAGCAGGAATTCTGCGTTTTTGCGGCAACCCCTGCTGGTTATTTTTTTATTATACCACAGAAGCGATATCTTGTCAATCCTAAAGTGAACCTCTAAAAATTGGCATATGGCGCACGACAGGAGATTATGGATAGGCAGCTTCAGGCGGCGCAGCCATTTCTGATCAGTCCTTTCCCATTCCGGGCAAACGGTGTATAATATATGCAATATCTCTTGTGTCCGCTTATGACTTAAACAGTAAAGGGAACCTCTAAAGTGAAAAGGGGGAGAACATGGGCATTGACATTGAAACCGTAAATGAAATCATGGTTCAGGCCGGCTCGGGATACCTGGCCACCACAGACGGTGAAAGGGCAAGCGTTCGCCCGATGGGCTGTCCCCAATGGGTCGGCGGCGAACTTTGGCTGGCCGCAAATACCGACAGTGAAAAAATCTCCGACATACAAAAGAGGAACCAGGTCGAGTTCTGCATCGCAGACAGAGCCTGGCGTTACGTCCGGATTGCCGGCACATGCACACTCAGCGAGGATCTGAACGACAGAAAGGTTTTCTGGGACCGGGTACCGACAATCAAGGAATATTTCAAGGGGGTGCACGACCCGCATTTCGGCATCCTGCGGATAAAGGTGAAAATCATACGCCTGATGACGGAAAAAGGAGAGACAATAGTCGACGTCCCGAAATAATGACATGAATGATTGGACGGATGGGTAATTTAAAAGACAGTGACTAGCGGCCAAGTGACCAAGTTGCCATGGGTTTGAACTTGAAAATTCAATCTAATCACTCGGTCTCTTGGACACTCGGACACTCGGTCTCTGTATTTTTGTGATACGCAACCATCCATTAATCCAATAATCCAATCACCCATTTCTTTTAAACATGGAGTTTTGCCGATGCAACATGAATTGAACACTGTCGAGGCGCGGGTTTTGGGCTGCCTGATTGAAAAACAGTTTACGACACCGGACACATACCCGCTGACGCTGAACTCGCTTACCCTCGCCTGCAGCCAGAGATCCAACCGCGATCCGATAATGGAGCTGGAGGAGCAGGCTGTACTGCGATCTCTGGACACTCTCCGCGACAAGAAGCTGATCGAGATGGTCAACATGGCCGGGAGCCGCGTCATGAAATACAAGCACCAAGCTGACCGCGCGCTTGAACTGGAACCTCCCGCGCTGGCGTTGCTCTGCGAACTGCTGGTGCGAGGTCCGCAGACCGCAGGGGAACTGCGTGGAAGGGTGACACGGATGTGGCCGTTCGAGAGCATTGAAGCGGTTGAACTGGCGCTCGGAGTGCTGACGGCACGAAGTCCGGAACCGCTGGCAATGCTGTTGCCGCGCCAGCCGGGACGCAAGGAATCGCGTTACGCACACCTGCTTTCAGGCGCGCTAAAGGCGGAGGAACTCGCCGCCTCCGCGTCAACAGGCCCGGCACCGGAAAAAGCCCGGATCACCATTCAGGCGGAAAACGAACGGATAGAAAAGCTCGAATCGGAACTCGCCGCGCTCCGTCAGGACATGTCCGCAGTTCAGGCGCAAGTCGCCGAACTCCGGAAACTCGTAGAGTAAGAAGTGGCTAAGGAGCCGCAACTTTTGAACAATCGAATGACGAATTACGAAGTGAAGATAATCTAAATTTTGACCATTCAACTTCAAATGGGGGAAAAAAAGACGACAAAAGACGGACGACAGATGGAATTCAGTTGGAGTTCACGTCCCTGGTCGCCTTTGGCGCTGCCGGAGGCAGGTAAACTTTAGCGTGTCTTGGTATTTCTGGGGCATAAAACTTTGAAATCCCCATGCCTTTAATTAAGCATGCCGGCAAGTTGCCGGCGTTCCTTAAATTGAATCTCACGATGTAATCTGTCTTAATAAGTAGCACAGACATTCCTGTCTGCGGAATTAAATTTCATTTTCCGGAACAGCTCTTGCGAGCTTGACTACAGGGAACCTCTAAAAATTGGCATATGGCGTGCGACAGGAGATTATGGATAAACGACTAGGAGCAAATGCCAGGAGCAACCCCGTAGCGGGTTGTGACTGGCTTTGCGACAACGTCGGAATCCATAAGAATCTGTCGCCCTTCCGGCTTCGCTGGGATGCTACGCCGGGACAAGTCGGGTTGCGGAGCTTTTTGGCTCAAAGAAGAATATTCTTCTGTCGGCGTATCTACTCGATACGCCTCCGTTCAGAAATTCTTTTTGAGCTTTCAAAAATCTTTCGCAACGCGCTACATGCGAATTTTTAGAGGTTCCCTACAAACGAATTCGCTTCAAATTCATTGTTCTTTGTTTGTAGTCAACCCCGCAAGGGGTGTTCTTCTTTTACCTATTCGAGCAACGTCTAGTTAGGCAACCCGTAAAAGCTTCAAGAAATTACCGGCGTAAATCTTTTCAAGAACTTTATTCCCAAGTTTCAATCCGCGTCCGGACAACATTTCATTGTCCGTTTCCAAAAACTCCCTTATCCTGGCTACGGTTTTCACGCAGAAGTCAAGTTGCTCTTTGTGTGTGCCTTTCAGAGGCGGGGTGTTGTCGGTGCCGAAAATTATCCGGTCCTGACAATTCATGAAGAATTCCCGCCACTCGTCGTGCTTAGCGGTGAAATTATCATACATCTCCCGGCCCGGGGTTATGTCAAACGAAACATTCCTCCATTTGTCTAGGAATTTAGAGGCCCTGCTGATGTCGGCGGAAAGAAAATAGAAATGCGCAAATGTGACTTTCAGTCTCGGGAACTTTTCCAGCACGGCTTCGGCTTCCCTGTATAGCCGCTCCTTCTCCGGATAGGATCCGTCACCCCAGAACCAGTCGTGCGTCTTCGCGAAACCCGGTGCCTTGTCCGGATCCCAGAACGTCTCGGGGTCGGCGACATGCATAAGTATCGGGTAAGCGTTTTTCTCCATGTAGGAATAGTACGAGTCGAATATGTCTGAACACAGGGGAACCCCCAGTTCCCTTCTTGCATTCGGCTTGCCTTCAAGCATCTTCATCCCGTCCGCACCGGCTTCAAAAAGTCTTCTCGCCTGAGCTGAAAAATCCACCTTTCCTTCACGGTAGGATTTGTCTGAGTAATCAAGGGCGCCGAAAAAATATATTTTATCCGGCATCTCCTTTTTCAGCTTCAGAGCTTCGCTGTTGTAGAAGTGCTCGCTGTGCGCAAGACCATTCGGAATTGAGGCGATGCCGATTGCGGAGAGTCCCGCCTTCAGCATCATGTCTTTTATGAAAGCTCCGCAGTCCTCTCCCGCATAAGCATGAAAGTGGGAGTCGATTATTTTCCCCCTGTACATAAAGCCTCCATTAAGCCAAACCATGAAACACACCAAGCAATTGAGTAAAACATATTAAATCCAACCGCATGCTTTTTCAATTGGCTCAGATAAAAAGAGAGGGGAACATCTTCTTCTTGAATTATCTGCATGCAATGGCTATCTTCTAGAAAAACAGGGCATAAAATGATTTTCGTAAGCGACAGAATATCCATATCTGAAAACGAGCTCGAGGAAAGGTTTGTGAGGGCGTCAGGTCCGGGCGGACAGAATGTCAACAAGGTCTCCACTTCGGTCCAGCTCAGGTTTAACGTTGTAAAATCCCCGAACATCCCCTTCGACGTGAAGTCGAGGATGCTGCGGCTCTTCAGGAACAAGATAAACAACGACGGGTTCATTGTCATCATTTCCGACAAGTTCCGCACGCAGCTCCAGAACCGTGAGGATGCCCAGCAGAGGCTCCTGGAAATGATCAGAACCGCCACGGTCGTGCCCAAATTCCGCAGGAAGACAAAGGCGACCTATTCGTCAAAACAGAAACGTATGGAATCCAAGCGCAAGAATTCCGACGTTAAAAAGCACAGGCGCGTCCGCGACAACGATTAGCCCATGAAAATCCGCCTCCTCATTACAGTAATACTTCTTCTCTCATCCGTGTTTCTTTCACAGGCGAAGGAAATATCGGTGATGACCTACAACCTCTGCAACTATTTTGTTGCCGATGAAACAGCAAAGCCCAAAAGCGGCGATTCCAAAAAGGCCCTGATGGGAATGATAAGGACGGCAAATCCGGACATTCTGTTTGCCGTTGAACTCGGCGGTGAAAAATCTCTCGCCGACCTAATGGAAAACCTGAAATCGGCAGGCTGCAAGGATTATATCTTCTCGGATGAAATGACGGGCGAAGATGAGAGCAGGCATATCGGATTCATCTCCAAGTACAAACCGGTCAAACTGGAGAAAAAGGAAAACCTGTTCTACAGGATAAAGCCGAAGAATGACGAGTACAGATATGCCGAAAAGGTGTTTGTCCAGAGGGGTTTTTTGCATGCGGTCTTCGAGTTTGAGGGCGATTACCGGCTTCATGTCGTCGGCGCCCACCTGAAGTCGAGGCTACCGCATCCGCGCTATATACAGACGGACATGCGACGCTACGAGGCGAGGCTCCTGAGATACCTTGTCAACGAGATCCAGGAGAAAGAGAGGGACGCCAACATACTCGTTGTCGGCGATTTAAACGACACCTATTCCTCGGACCCGCTCATCACGCTCCGCGCACCTGAAAAATCTTTCGGAAACAGGCTCTACGACCTGCGCCCGCTCGACAGCTCGGGACTGCCGTGGACGCACTGGTGGCATTCCGAGGACATTTACGGCAGGATAGATTTCACGCTGGCGTCCGCCTCCATCCTTCCCGAGATAAACTTTGACAGGACAAAGGTTGTCCATCTCAGGGACTACTGGATGTTTGCATCGGACCACAGGCCCGTTCTGGTTTCAATAAATACGGAGAACTCCGCCCCCTGGGCAAAAGAGAAAATCGACAAATATTTTCCGGCGGGCGTTCACCTGGACAACTCAACAGATACTGCGTTGCCGACTCGTGCCGTAAAAACACCCGACACCCCGGAAAATATTTCCGTCTGCCTCTTTGACGCCGGGGGATACGCGTCCGCCGATCCGGCGGGAAGGAAATGGGCCATGGTCAGGGACCTTAAAATATCCGGAGCTGAAATCATTGTGCTTTCCGGAGTGAAGGATGCCGCTTCTGCGGCTGAAATAAAAAGGACGCTGACTGGATATGGCTTCATGCAAACGGTCGAAGGTTCGGACAAGGGCTCTGTCCTCGCGGTGATTTCCAGAATCAAACCCGAAAAATCCGAGGCGTTGACCGATATCAAATATAAGATTGACGAAAAGGAAATTCCGCTTTCAAGAGGCTTTGCACACTGTGTCTTCAATGTCGGCGGATACAAGTTCCACCTTGTCGGAGCTGATTTGAAGGACAGGCGGAAGCATCCTGAATTCAATCAGACTGACATGCGCCGCTATGAGGCCAGGCAACTCAGGTATCTTGTAAACGACATAAGCAAAAAAGAGCCGGATTCAAATATCCTGGTCGTCGGCAACCTGAATGACACCTGCGGAATGTCGCCGCTGAAAGAGCTTTACAACCGCAGAAGCGGAATAGAAAAGAGGCTTTTTGACATCAGGCCGACGGATTCCATGAAGACCACATGGACTTACTGGAACAGGGAAACCGACGATTTTGAAAGGATTGATTATGCGATGGCAAGCTTCACGATGATTTCCGAGATAGTCCGTGAAAAAACTGAAGTGCTCCAGACGGACAGCTGGGAAAAAGATTCACCCCACAGGCCGCTGCTTATAAACATCCGCTGCAAGGATGCCGATAAACCGTCAAAGGAAGATCTCGACAAGAATTATCCTCACTGCATCTATTCCGGGGAAGCCACACATTTCGAGGAGGACAGGGAAATCGGGGACAAGGCCGAGAGGAAAAAGCCG
The DNA here is from genome assembly GCA_041662825.1 of Victivallales bacterium. Classification (GTDB taxonomy): domain Bacteria; phylum Verrucomicrobiota; class Lentisphaeria; order Victivallales; family GWF2-50-93; genus GWF2-50-93. Next base: position 8,339 of record JBAZRS010000172.1, read on the forward strand.
GCCGATCCGAACGACGAATAGCAGCTTTTCACTGCGTGAAAAACTGATTATCCAAATAATGTAGAACAGTCATCCTCACTCAGCTTTCAAGAAGCGGAATGAAGCAGGATCTAAAGAGGCTCCGATATCGCCGCCTTCGCGCCCCTTGCCCTTCAGCGCGGGAAGCGTCCATGGCGGCAGCGGCTTGTCGATCTTACGCATTGTCGAGTGAGAGTCATAACCGGTTTTCGCCTGGAAGTCGGCCCACTGCTCCGGATTGTACACACGCCCCCCGACCGAGAAGGAAGCGGGTTCATAGGCGTTGTCGTCAATGGCGACATCCCGTGCCGGGGCGTCTTTGCCGGGCGGCAGGATGACATAGTTCTGTTCGCAGTCAAGAAACGCGCAGCGGCTCATTGAAAGCTTAACGGCGGAAGGGCTGACGACAAGCCCCGTCTTCAGACGGTAAAAGGTGCAGCGTTCCAGCGTCAGCATCCCCTCGCCCTGCTGAATCCCCGTGTCTTTTCCGCCTTCCCGGCCGATGAGGAGGCAGTTCCTCAAGGTGACGCGCGTGCCAGGGCGGTTCACGCTGAGTTCTTTTCCCGGATTGCTGCGGATGACGCAAGCCTCCATCACGAACTCTCCGCTGTATAACTCCACTCCGCCCCGGTATGTGTCGTCCTCGATGAGGCAGCGCTCATATCTCACCTTCACCTCCGGATATACATCAACGATCCCGCAACCGGCGTTGTGGTCGAAGCGCGAGTCGCGCACAGTCACCTGCGAACCGTGGTGGGAAATGCCCTGATCCATGTTGAAGCATCCGCGCACACCCTCGAAGACGATTCCCGGCGCCCGCGTGCTGGCGAAGCCGTCCTGGGTGCAGTACATGACCGTGAGATTGCGGATGGTTACGTACGGTTTCTCACAATGCAGGATGGTTCCCACGCCCGGAGCCTCCACCCTGATCCCGGCGGCTGTCTTACCCTCCGGAAGTTTTATGTACAGCGTATTGTGCAAAGGATGGAATTTCCCCTCTATCTGCAGCCGCTGCTTGAACAGGAAATAGCCTAGCGGTTCCAACTCCTCGCGCGATGCGCAGTTTTTCCCGGCCCGGCCGTCGAAAAACACCAGGTCGAATCCCCGCCATTGCTTGTCCATTACATGGGCGTTGTTCGGCAGCGGCATGCTGTAGACGCCCGCCCCCTCGTCCTTCCACTTGTCCGCCGTATAATGCGTGAGCAGATTGATCACCGCCCCGCGGCCGTCAAAAATGAACGGCTTCTCCGCAGTCCCACCCGTCGGGATGTTGACC
>JBAZRS010000173.1:0-9571 GCA_041662825.1 Victivallales bacterium
TCACGCCGAACTGGCGGTACATCTCACCGGTGATTCCTGGCAGGAAGCAGACCGGTATGAACATCGCAAGGAGCACCAGCGTTGTGGCGATGATGGGGCCGGTCACCTGATCCATCGTCTTCCTGGCGGCATCACGCGGCGACAGCTTTTCGGCACTCATGAGGTGGTTCACGTTTTCTATGACCAATATGGCATCATCGACTACGATTCCGATCGCAAGTATCAAGCCGAACAGCGTAATCAGGTTGATCGAATATCCCATGGCCAGCAGCACGGCGAACGTGCCGATGAGCGACACCGGGACCGCAATTGTCGGAATAAGCGTGGAACGCCAGCTCTGCAGGAACAGAAATGTCACCAGTATCACCAGGAATACCGCCTCATAGAGGGTTTTGACAACCTCGTCTATGGACGCCTTGATGAATTTCGTGGTGTCGTACTGGATACCGTAGTCGAGATCCGGCGGAAAATTCTTCTTCAGCTCGTCAAGCCGCTTCTTGCACTGCTGCCCTATCTGGAGGCCGTTGGCTTCAGGAAGCTGGAAGACCATGAGCAGCGACGCCGGTTGCCCGTTCAGCGTGCTTGAGGAATTGTAGTTCTCCGCGCCGAGTTCGACGCGCCCGATGTCCTTGAGCTTCACGTTGTTCCCGTCAGGCATCGCCTTCACGACGATCTCCTCGAACTGCTTTACGGAGTCCAGGCGCCCTTGTGTCTGGAGGGTGAATCGGAAAGGCTGGTCGCTCGGGCACGGGGCTTCACCGATGGCCCCCGCCGAAACCTGCACGTTCTGCTGCTTTATGGTGTTGATGACGTCCGACGCCGTCAAGTTCAGGCTGGCCATCCTGTCGGGATTCAGCCAGAGGCGCATCGAATAGACTGCGGCTCCCAGCGTGGTCGAATCCGCAATTCCGGATATCCGCATGATCTCGTCCCTGATATAGAGGTTGACGTAGTTGCTCAGGAATATCGGGTCAAGTGTGCCTTTCGGGGAATAAAGGCTGATGACAAGAAGGATGTTGCTGGATTTCTCCTTCACTATCAGTCCCTGGGCCTTTACTTCAGTAGGAAGCTTGGGCTCGGCGATGTTGACCTTGTTCTGGACGTTCACGGTGTTGATGTCCCCGCTGGTCCCGGCCGGAAACGTGACCGTTATGATCGCCGAACCGTCATCGGAACTGGTCGAGGAAATATACATCATCCCCTTTACGCCGTTCACCTGCGCCTCAATCGGTTCAACCACGGTCTTGAGTACGGTGTCGGCGTCGGCTCCCGGGAACTGCGCAGTAATTTGGATCTGAGAGGGGGTGATATTCGGATATTGCGCCACCGGCAGACTGAAGATGGAGATGAGCCCGGCAATCGTTATCACTATGGAAATCACAATTGCGAATCGCGGACGGTCTATGAAAAATTTACTGATCATTTTTCACCCTGTTTGCCTTCAGTTTTTTTCAGCTGTTCCGGAATGTTGAAGGAATATGCTTCGTCCAACAACGGTTTGACTTCCATTCCGAGCTTCACCTTCTGCAGGCCTTCCACGATCACCTTCTCCCCGTCCTTCAGCCCTTCCACAACCTGTATCGAAGGGCCGCTCTTGATCCCGGTCTTTATGACACGCTGGCTGACTTTGCTGTCGGATCCGACCACAAGCACGAATTTGCCCAGCTGGCTTTCCTGGATGGACGACTGCGGTATCAGCAGGGCCGGTTTCTGTTCCTTGTCCTTGACGGCCACCTTGACGTACATTCCCGGCACAAGAACCTGGTCCGGATTAGGAAACAGCGCCTCGACAAGTATCGTGCCGGTCGAACTGTTCACTTTGTTGTCTGCAAAACCAATCTTGCCTTCCTTGTCGTACAGCGTACCGTTCTGGAATTGTATGGTCACGACATATTCGCTCTTCGCCGCAGGATTCTCCTTCACGCGGTTAAGCTGTAAATCGACCAGGTCGACTTCGCTTATGTTGAACTGCACCCTCATGGGATCGAGCTTTACTACATTCGCGAGCCTCCTGCTGGACGGGCCGACCAGATTCCCCTCGCTGTAGGTGTAGAAGCCTATTCTCCCGTCAAATGGAGAGTTGATTGTAGTGTATCCGAGATTCAGCTTGGCCGTAGTCAGGTCGGCTTCAGCCTGCATCACATTCGCCTTGGCCTCAGTATATGCCGCAGTGGCGTCGTCCAGATTCTTCTTCGCAGTAGCATTCTCGTCAAAGAGTTTTTTCTGACGGTTATAGGTTGTCTCAGCATTGTCGAACACGGCCTTCGCCTTCATAAGCATCGCCTGGGCGGACTCGACTAGTGCCTGGTACTGGTCTTTTTCGATCTGGAAAAGCAGCTGCCCTTTAGTAACAGTTGTCCCTTCTTTGAAGTTTATCTTCGTGAGGAAACCCTGGACGCGCGCCACAAGGTCGACTTCGTCATAGGCCTTCGCCTGGCCAATCATTTCAGTCGCCGAAACAACGTTCCCCATGGTAGCCGGAACGACTGTGACCGAAGGCGGTACCGGTGCCGGCCCCTCCTTCTTGGTGCAGCCTGCGGAAAAAATACACAAAAGTACTAAAACAAGAATAAATCTACTCATTATCCCCCCTTTTTAGATTATAAGATATTTTCTAATATCATCTTGAATGGCCTAACTTGCAATACTTGTTTATTTTTCCGGAAACGGAAAAATTTTCACCGATCAAGTGGAGAATCGGAAAAAGCCTCATCCCCATCTTTTCGGCTGGCCTGTGGAGGAGATCACGCAGTTCCACTGGAAACCGTCGGGGTTGATGTGCTGGCGCTGCTTGGTGGCGAGGGAGATCGGAAGATGGATGAATCCGTTCCACAACCCTATGATCATCCCTGTTTTCCCGGCCATCGCTGCATGCACTGCGTTACGGGCGTACTGATCACAGAGAAAGCTGTCCTCGGAATTCGCGCATACGCTCCTGATGATGTAACTGGGATCTATGTATTTCATGTTGACGGGAATCTTCTGCTCCTTGAAATACGCCACGATCTTATCCCTCAGAAACAGGCCGATGTCGCTGTGAAGCATGTTTCCCGACGCATCTTTGATTTTGACCCCGGAAAGCAGTTCCTGCCCCGCACCTTCGGCCACGGCAATGACTGCGTGTTTGCGGTTGAGTATGCGGCGTTTCAAAGTTTCAAGCAATCCTTTTTCTCCTTCAAGAATGAGCGGGATTTCCGGGATTATTGTGAAATTCACATCCTGGCTTGCTATGGTTGCGCCCGCAGCGATGAAACCGGAATCGCGTCCCATCAGCTTCACAAGGCCGATACCGTTCGGATAGCTTTTCGCCTCCGTATGTGCACAGGTGAGGACATCGTGCGCTTTGTCGGCCGCTGTTGTGAAACCAAAGGATCTTTTCACATACATGATGTCATTGTCTATTGTTTTCGGTATTCCCACGACCGCTATGTCCAACCCCCTCTTTTTCACCTCTTCGGCAATCCGCTGCGCACCGCGCTGGGTTCCGTCGCCGCCGACAGTAAATAGTATTTTTATGTTGTGACTGACCAGGAAGTCAACCATCACCGGAATCGGCTGGTCTCCGCGCGATGCTCCTATGATGGTGCCGCCGAACTGGTGTATATGGTCGACCATGTCGGAATTCAGCAGTATCGGCGCCTCTCCTACGGCCGGATTGAGCCCCTGATATCCGTATCTGATCCCGAAAACCTCCCGCACCCCGTAGCCGTGATGGAGGGAGAGAAACACAGAACGTATGACATTGTTCAGGCCGGGGCAGAGTCCGCCGCATGTCACTATCGCGGCACGGATCTTCGGGGGATCAAAAAATATCTTCTCCCTTGGCCCCGCCTTCTCGAAAAGCAGTTCGGAAACAGGGGGGTGTTCTATGTCCACCTCATGCCTGAATCTGATCCTTTCCGATTCCGAGACGAAGCCGAAATCCTCCATCTTCACCGGTTTCGCATTCAAATTCAACGGCGATTTGTATCTGCACTCCCCCAGATTGGAAATAATTGTGTCTTCCATTGTGTTTTCACATTCCTTTGTTAATTGGCCATTTAATTTTTTTCAAATGAAAAAAAATATCATTTATGATCTGTCTTTTCACCTGAAACCAGTTCTATCTTCAGCGATTTCAGCGTGTCAATGTGAATGTCGCGCTGCGGGAATGAAATGGCTATTCCGGCTTCGCTGAGCTTTTTTTCCATCATTTTGCGAATATCGCTCGCGATCTGACGGGTGCCAGTTCCCGGAAGCACATCTATCCAGTAGTTGAGCTGGAAAATCAGGGCATTGTCCCCGAAATCCTCAAGCAGAACCTGCGGTGCCGGCGATTTGAGAACCTGTCCGTGCTCCCCTGCAATTTTCAACAGTATCTCGGTGACCTTGTCTGTTGAGCATCCGTACGCCACGCCCACTTTCACGTTGAAGCGCGCCTCCCTGTTTGAATGGGTCCAGTTTATGACATCATTTTCAAGGAAAGTGCTGTTTGGTATGAACACCTCTATGCCGTTAGCGTTGCGTATCAGGGATGAACGCACGCCGATACTCGTCACAACACCCACTGTTCCCCCGACATCCACCACATCTCCAACTCTCAGCGGTCTTTCAATTAGGATGATTATCCCGCTGATGAAATTTTTCAGGAGATTCTGCATCCCGAAACCGACCCCGATCGCAAGCGCGCCTCCGGCGAAGGCGAAAACCGTCAGCGGTATTTTAGCCGCCAGAAGACTGAAAACGGCAAGGAGCATTACCAGGAAAAATTTAATCCATTTCCGCGCGAGTTCCGCAACCGGCTTATCGACTGAAAAGCGCCTCATGAAGACACGGCTGGCCGTGTAGGCTATGAAACAGCAGATGAAATATCCTATGAAAAGGGTCAGGAGGACTTCTCCGATTTTTCCCGTCGTTACACTGCGGCGTCCGATAAGCTGCTGTCCGTCAACCACAATGGTATCGTCAACTGAAATTATTTCGAAGTTCCATAATCTTGAACCCAATGAAGACATTCCGGTGATCAGCTGTTGCATGCGCCCCGTGAAAGACAATGACTTGCGGTCGAAATCAAGCGATTCCTTCCACCGCGTGAGCAGATGCTGCAATTTTTCAGAAGAGTTCAAAGTCCTCTGATACTGCTCGTCCCTCTCCTTGTATGCCTTGAATTTCTCCTTCAGTATCTCAACTTCGCCGGCAATTTCACCTGCGTCGCGTGAGCTGCCCTGCAGCCGGTTCTTGTCTTCCATCACGAGATTTGAAGTGATTTCCATCTGGCGTTTGAAGTAATCCTGGAAAAGCCTGACCCTCTCTGAATTGAGCGCAAGTTTGCGGTAGGATTCCTGCAGTTTTTTGAAATCCTTGATTCCGAAACTGGAAAAACGCATTTCCCAAATGGTGCACTCCATATTTATCCCGTCGGAAATAATCCTCAGAACTTCCAGCCTTTTTGCACCGGTTTCAGCCTGGGCTCCGCGCAGCTCGACCAATTCCTGAAGCTGCGCTATTTTCTCCTTGCCGCCGTTTGCACCTTTTTTGTCGGACGCGTTCTGGATGGCGAGCTTCAACTCTTCACGGGCCTCCTCCAATGCCTTCTGCTGTTTCGGATAATCTGATTCCGCATCTCTGATTTCGCTTTTAAGGTGTTCCTGCTCGGTGTTCAGAACTGAAATGACCTTGTCGAGGTCGTCTTTCGGAAAACATACACTGGATGTGGCAATGGAAAGCTGTCTTTCTAGAAACTTGAGCTTTTGCTGTTGTTCAACAATCTCCTCCTCCGCAATTTTGCGCCTTATCTCATAGTTGGCTATTCTGGCCGCCGCAAGACGGCTCTGCATCTTCTGGAATTCCAGTTGCCAGGAAAGGCGAACCGAGATGCTGGTCCCGAGCGATTCTATTTTCTCACTTGTCTGCCGGATTTTCGTTTCGAATCCCTTTGATTCATTTCTGGCCTCATCTATGAGTTTTCCAACAAGTGTCGCCGACACCTTTGCCGATTCGAGTTTGGACGTGGCTGACTGAATGGAATCGCGTATATTGTCGGCAATAAGGATCGAATAAGGCGGTTTTTCATTGAACCCCGGCCATGATGAAGCTTCACGATTTACATCCTCCTCCCTTTTGCGGACGGATTCAAGCTCCTCCAAAAGCGTGATGTGATTTTTATAGGTGCGCACAAGCCAACGCATCATCGTATTCTTCTCAATCACTTCACCGGGTGTCGCCCCGGCTGGTGTGTTATTGCTGGATATTGCGGCAGTGAATTCCTGGAGAGTCCTTTCGGCATCCGCTATTCTCTGCTTAAGCTGTTTTACGCTTTCCTCTGTGGACAATTCCGTCTTATTCTCAGCCGGAGCGGACGACTTGTTCGCGGTTCCGGCTGATAAATTTTTCAACTGAATCTGGCCGAACGACGGAGAAGAGCCAAAAAGGATAACCGACAGAAGAAAGACCGGGAGGAAGCAATACTTCATATTGAATAATCTTTTCTTGTTATTGTAAATTCCATAATGAAATTTAAGCCGCTAATATGCTTTCTGAATGATCAAGTTTCAATCATCCGCATCCATTTTATCGCGGTGGACAAAGCGTTGAAGTGACAGTATGATATCGGCCGGCAAAAATCATCACGCATGGTGAATAAATTTTCCTGCCAGGAAAATTTAAAAGTAAATACCAAACGAAAAGCAATCAATGCCCGCTTTTTCAAATCTTGACAGTTCAATCGTATTCTGGATCCTGGCGTTTGTCTCCGCCGGATGCATTGGTTTCTCCAAAAGCGGCGTCAGCGGGGCCGGAATACTTGCCATTCCCCTCATGGCATACATTTTCCTGCCCAAACAGTCGACGGGCATTCTGCTTCCGCTGCTCATTGCCGGCGACATCATAGCCGTCCTCATCTACCGCAAACACGCCCAATGGAAACACATACTGCGAGCGCTCCCCTGGGCCTTTGCGGGAATCGCAATAGGCTGGATATTCATGAAATATTCCGGAATTTCACAGGGACACTTTAAAATCTTCATCGGGACAGTCGTGATTCTGATGCTTGTCATAGGCGAATGGTTCCAGAGGACCAGCAATGAGAAGGCCAAGCTGATCCCGCATACCTGGTGGTTTGCGGCATTCATCGGGATGACCGGCGGAATCACCACAATGACGGCCAATGCGGCCGGCCCGGTCTGGGCGATCTATCTCCTTGCAATCGGTCTTCCGAAAGCAAATTTCATCGGGACCACAGCCTGGGTCTTCCTAATCCTGAACACCAGCAAAGTCCCCTTCAGCTGGGATCTCGGATTCATCACCATGGATACGCTTATCTTCAATGCGGAGATGCTGCCTGCCGTGATCCTCGGATCCTTCGTCGGGGTCAAAACTGTGAAATACATAAACAATAAAATGTTCGCCCTCTTCGTGAAGATATTCGCGGCCCTCGCCGCAGCCTATTTAATTTTTGGTTAATACTTCCGGAGATGCAATTTTGAAAATATGGTGTAGAATCGAAGGAATCGAGATAATCGAACAAATCGAATCATTCGAATCACTCGATTCATTAATATAGATAAGGATTTCATCATGTTTGGCGGCACAGGCGGATATTTCTGGCTTGATTCTTGGATTCTGGCCAACATTGTGCAACTTGGCACACAGACATTCTGCGGACGGTTTCTCAACCGTACCAACGACCCTTGCGGTCGGCAGTTTGATCAGATGACGCAGGCCGCAAGGTCAGGATGCGCCAATAACGCCGAGGGCTCGGCAAGACGGGAAACCTCCAAAGAAACCGAAATGAAACTCACGGACGTGGCACGGGCGAGTTTGGCGGAATTGTCTGGAGACTTCCAGAACTGGTTGTTACGACAGGGAAAAATCCCATGGGGCAAGAACTCTCCAGAAGCGCGAGAAGTGTATGCCGTGCGATTGGACAAGGCGGAGTATGGCCAGGATGTGGTGCATGACGCCTGTGCACATATACTGGCCCAGAAAAAGAAATTTGCAAAATGGCTGGAGCACGGAAATGATGAGACAATGGCGAATACCCTGCTGATTCTCATCGCCCGGGTGATCAATATGCTCAACCACCAATTGGAAACTCAAGGAGAAACGTTTGAGAAAGAGGGCGGGTTCCGTGAAAAGCTGACCAGCATTAGGGTCGAGGCAAGGGCAAAGCAGGAATCTGCGCCAACGTGTCCGGAATGCGGAAAGAAGATGCTCCGGCGCCAGGCCAAGAATGGAAATAATGCAGGCAAGGAATTCTGGGGCTGTACGGAATACCCGAAGTGCAAAGCAGTACTGGAGATGGTAAATTCTAACGATATTAAATAAACGATAATCCTTGCTGAAATACGGGAAAAGTATGGGAAATGAACATTTATTATTATGAAAAACAAAATCACATTACTTATCACATTGATCTTTTTAGTTGTCGCAACTTCCGGTTTCTCCGATGAAGTGAAACGCGGACCGGTCACAGGAATACTCGGCGCCATGCCGGTCGAAGTCCAGATGCTGGAAAGTCAGCTGCAAGGAAAGAAGACCGAAAAAATCCTCGGTGTCGAATTCCATTCCGGCGTACTGAACGGACGAAATGTCGTGATTGCGGTAGGAGGCATCGGTAAAGTCAATGCCGCCATGACTGCAACACTGCTAATCGATCATTTCCGGCCGAGCGAAGTCATATTTTCAGGGGTGGCAGGCGGACTCAATCCAGATTTGGCTCCGGGAGACATAGTGCTTGGTGAAAAAACCGCACAGCATGACTACGGTGAAATCACCGCTTCAGGTTTCAGTCCGCAACCCACCGGAAAGGATGTTCCTCTTTTCATGAACGCACCGGAACGACTGCTCTCTCTGGCGGAGGCGGCGGCAAAAGATGCGGCATTGGAAAAGGTGCCGACAACTCAGGGGGAACGCTTTCCTCGAGTAATCCGGGGAGTGATAGTCACAGGAGATGTCTTCGTCGCCGATGCCGCCAAGACCGACGCATTGCGCAAGATGTTCAAGGCCGACGCAGTTGAAATGGAAGGGGCCTCCGTCACACAAGTCTGCTGGAAACAGAATGTCCCCTGCCTGATAATACGCTGCGTATGCGACAAGGCGGACGCCTCGGCCGGCGCAGATTTCGAGCATTTCCTCAAATCCGCCGCGGCAAATTCCTCCAAGCTGACAATGTCACTGATGAGGCTGCTTGCGAAAGAACAGTAATTGAACATCGAACATTCAACTTCGAACTTCCAACATCGAATCAAGTAGAATAAACACCAAGGCATCCGTCTTCGTCAAGGCACTACGCCAGTACAGGCAAAGACACCAAGGGTAAATTCGGAACTGGGTATGTCCTTAAGGCAGGTATTGAAATTAGTTGGTGTTCACGGCTTTAGCGTGGAATTTTAAAGTATTGACAACAAGGAAAGACATTATGAGTAAAAACACGGGCGTACCGCCAGAAATCAAACTGGCAGGGGACTGGAAAGTCTCCGTATCTGCCAAAACCGCCGCCGATAAGAAAATAAACGGGACAGTTGAGATTGCAGGCCCGATTGCCGTCAAAGTCCAGCATGAAAAATACGACAGTCTTCCCGATTTCAATCCT
>JBAZRS010000174.1:0-9004 GCA_041662825.1 Victivallales bacterium
TGAAAACGAGCCTGACGCCCCGGTCTTCAAAATTGCGAACTTCGCAAAAGATTACAAGATGAAGGACGGGAAAACCACAATTTTTGTCTGCAAGAAACACGTCTGCGGCAAACCCGCGACCGATATTGAAGAAGCGCTAAAGCTGTTGGCGAAGTGAACTGGCTACGGAAGTGTTTTTTGCAGCAGGAATCTGCAAAAAACACAATAAGGAACTAGTTCTTGAAACCAAATGCTCTTTGATAAGGCATTATCTCCTAATTGAATGACGCTAAGTTAAGGCTTCTTTGTTGGAGTTCACGGCTTTAGCGTGCTCTTGTTTTCGAGCCTGAACTTATCACTTACCCTGATTTCGGCAAGTAGGTTTTCATAATACTCCTTGCTGAAAAACAACCCGTTCTTGAGCCGTTCCTTGTCAAGCACGTAACCGGGTATCGCAAAATTGCGCAGTACTCCCGTTGCCCACTGGCGGAATTGCGTGGCCCGCAATGAATTCACGCGGTATCCGATCGAAATAATTGCATCGAGATTGTAGAAATTTGTGGAATATTGTTTTCCATCGGCGGCAGTTGTTCGGAAATTCCTAATAACTGTATTATCTTCTAAGAACTTGCTCGAAAAGGTTACCGGAAACAGCTCTTGCGAGCTTGATCCTCCTTCGCGTAAAGCTACGGAGGACAGGCTACCAACAAATTCGCCTCAAATCCAGAGTTTATTGTTTGTAGTTAATACGCCTCAGGCGTATTAACCCCGCTAGGGGGGTTCTTCTTATACCTTTTTGAACGACCCCTAAATGCCATATTTGAACTTGTGCAATTTTCGCACAAGTTGCTTCTTTGCTCATATATTGTATGGGAACGTGTATTTTAAACCCACGGGCAAGATGCCTGTGTTACATTTAATGACAGGAAACGTGATTCCCATATGCATTGAAGATAACCAGAGCGCCGAGAAAAATCAATAAAATATTCGGAAAATCCAGATATATGCATCTTTCCGGATTTGATTATACTTTCTTGATTTTTCAATCCTCCATGATTAACGTTGATGAATGAGCTAATTTCAAAATACAAGAAAATGTTGTTGCGGGAATATCTCTTGTTGGTGTTCACAACTTCAGTGTGTCTTTGCATTCAACAGGTTAGACACGCTAAAGCCGTGAACACCAACTTAATCAATCAGCTCAAAAGAGGCAATTTTGAAGTTGCCTCGGATACGCAAAACTAAATTATCATCATAAGAAAGGAAAAGGTCAATGAAGAACTGGAAGAAGGTGTTCGGGCTGATTTTGACGGCGGCATTTCTCATCACGGGAGCAATGCTGCGGGGTGCGGACGGAACGGTGTTCAGCTTTGCACAGGTCTGCGACACGCAGCTGGGGATGACCGTTTTTGCAGACGACCAGGCGAGGTTCGAACGCACCGTGGAGCTTATCAACAACTCCGGAGTCGACTTTGTGGTCATCTGCGGGGATCTCGTCAACAAGGCCGACGACAGCAGCTATCAGGCGTTTGCCAAGACGAAGGAAAAGTTCAAGGTCCCATGCTATTGCGTTCCCGGGAACCATGACGATCTCAAGAAAATGAAGGAGTTTCTGAACTGCGAAGTCCCATATGAAGTTTTGCACAAGGGCCGCGCCTTTCTATTCCTCAATTCCCAGCTCTGGTGGAAACAGGCCGCCCCTGGCGCATCGGTCCAGCAGGATGCGTGGCTAGCTGAGAAGCTCGAAAAATATTCGAAGGCGGCTACCCCTGTTTTCATTGTCCAGCACGTCCCGCCCTTCAAGGCAAAGGTTGACGAGAAGGACGAATTTTCAAATCTGCCGACGGAAAAACGCATGGAACTGCTCAAGCTGTTCAAGGAGAAGGGAGTAGTGGCGGTGCTTGCCGGACACACCCCTAATCTGGGAATAAATGACTATTCCGGAATCCAGATAGTCTGCGGGGAAACCACGTCGAAGAACTTCGATTCCCGCCCCTGCGGATTCCGCATCTGGAGGGTCAAGGAATCCGGCCCCTGTGTACTGGACTTCGTCCCGCTGGAGGAAAAGGGCGGAAAATAAGTGCCGGTTCCGAAATAATCACGGACGTATTAGCTTAACCGGGCTTTGTCGGATCTTTAGTTTGTCTTTAATGATTATTCCAGATATTGGATTTATTGATGAGTGAAGCGAATCACTTGGAGTGCGGGAACTTGTTACAGCCTTGTTTCGCGAAATTTATTTCGCGGTATTCTGATTGGACGGAATAAATTCCGTCATTAAAGGCGGCAATGAATTGCCGCACTTCCGCCGTCGCTGAGATGCTATGGCGGACAGGCCATGTGCGAATTTCGCAATTCGCAGAACAAGAAAGATGCCGGCAAGTTGCCAGCGATCCCAAAATACAAATTCCCATAAAATCAACTTATCCAACAATCCATGGGACGACAATGAATGCGTTTCATAAACAGGTGAGGATTTCAATGAAATTTCTTTTCGCCTTTGCATCGTTCCTATTCGCCGCCGCAGTTGCGGATTCCGCAGAGATACTGCTTGACTTCGACAGGGATTCCGGTTTCAAGTTCGCTTCTGGATGGCAGATCGCCGAAAACAAGGGAGTGAATATTGAAAAAGGAAAAGCGCTCCAGTTCAACGGCTCCAATTATATCTCCATAAGAATTCCGGACTCATACGTCTTCAAGGAGGGATTCACCCTCGAATGCGTCATCACGGCGGCCGGTGCCGGCGCCGGCCGCATCATCGACCGTTCGACTCCGGGGACATCGGACAGCATCTGCCTGGACACGCATCCCGGCAAATCGCTTCGACTTATCACGCCGATAGGCGTTGTCAATTCTGAAAACTCAATTCAACCCGGCAAGTCCTGCCATGTCTGCGCGGTCTATGATCCCATGGAGGGTACCCTCCAGCTCTTCCTGGACGGGAAATCCGTCGCCATAAAGGAGTGCGCCACTATGGCGTCGATCGCCGGCAAGGACAAATTCGTCATAGGTGCGGACACCTTAAGCGGAAACTGTTTCAAAGGCTCCATTGACAAAATAAGGGTATACGACCTGGAGATATCATCCGAGGACGTGCTGAAAAGATTCGAAGGCAAGGAGATAAAGCTGAATTCAAGTATCGTTCCAGAGCAGCCTGAAACCTGCTACAGGGATGGAATTCAGATCAACAGGAAGGCGCTGCTGTCAAGGAACGACATAGTTTACCTTAGCCCTGCGGTCTATGAATATGAATCCCTCCCCCTCGGAAACGGCCGGATGTGCGCCATGCTGTGGAACAGGGACGGGATCAACCTCCAGATAAACCACGCCAACAACATCTGGTTCCAGAGTTCTTCCGGCAGAATGAGGATAATTACTGAACCATCCCTAGCCGACGGAACCGGAAAGTTTGTGGAAAAACTCAGCCTCTACGATGAAACAGTCAACATCGAATCATCTTCCAAGGCCGGCGAATGGAAGGCGTCGGCGACCGTATTTGAAGGCATGGACGTGCTGGCGGTCCACTTCGAGGGGAAACTGCGAACTTCGCAGATCAGCTTCGAGCTCGAACAGTGGCGTGATTCCGCAAAGGATGTCAGCACCGGCAAATACGCCGGGTTCGAGGAGACCCTCGACCCCGGAAAGGGCAAGGAAAAGTTTTCCCGGAAGATGGCCCTGCTGGCAGGCGCCGACTGCCCTGTGAAAATCTGCGAAGTCCGCAAAGAGTCCGGCTCTAAAAAGATCTCTTTTATTCTTTCACCTGCAAAAGACAAGGACGGAATCACATCATTCACGGTATATGTGGCGAATCCTGTCACCGACAGCGACGGTAATCCGCTGAAGGAGGCGGAGAAACTGCTTGACGCAGCGATTAGCGCAGGCTGGAACAAATGCGTCCAGAAGACCGCGTCGGCATGGGAGGAGTTCTGGAAGAAATCATTCGTACATCTTAAATCTCCCGACAGGGCCGCCGATTACATGGAGAACCTGTGGTACCTGCATCTTTACTGGATGAATTGCGCCGGACGCGGAGAGATGCCGGTCAAGTTCAACGGCGGGGCGTTCCTGATGCACAAGGACATCAGGGGCTGGGGGACGCGCTACTGGTATCAGAACACGCGTGAACCGTACTGGCCTCTCACTGTCGCCAATCACATGGAACTGCTTCCTCCTTTCCAGAATCTCTACAGGAGTGTCCTGCCGGCCGAAATGGAAATGACCAGGAAGCTTTTCAATGTCGAAGGCGCTCAATACCAGGAGACGATGGCGATCAACGGCGACGGCGACAAGGGCAACAATCCATACACGTGCCTCTATCTCACCACCGGAATGGAAATGACTTATTTTCTCTACATTCAATATCTTTTCACCAGGGACGAGGAGATGCTGAAGAACACTGTTTATCCGGTCATGCGGGAGACCGTGAGATTCTACACGAACTGGCTGAAAAAGGAATCCGACGGGCTGTACCACCTCTATCCCTGCGATGGCAAGGAAACCTACTGGCGAGTGAAGGATGCGATCACGGATCTTTGCGCTGTGAAAAGAATGTTCCCGATATTCATCGGGCTTGCCGGGAAGATGAATTCCGATACCGAGCTGGCCGCGAAATGCCGTGAGATACTGGACAGTCTTGCGCCTTTCCCCATGAACACGGAAAAGGGGACCTGGGCGCCGTGCGTTTTCCTGAAGGATCCGCCGGATACGGGAAATCCCGTGTTTGAAAGAATCTATACTCCGGCAAATACGAGCCATACGATGGCCGAGAGCAAGAACAGCGAGAACGTCGAATGCGAAACCGTATATCCGTGGGAGTTCGACGGGTTGGGTAAACCGGGAATTGAAATCGCCGTCAAGACGCTCAAGGAAAGGCGTTTCAAACCGGCGTCAGGCTGGGATCCCGCCGCCATACAAGCGGCCAGGCTCGGTCTTGCCGACGAGGCGACATACGAAATAACACAGCACTGCATGAGTTCCCAGCGCTGGCCACAGGGATTCTGGAACAGCCCCGCCGGCGCATATTGGATTGACAACCTGGTCGACTGTCCGTATTTCGATTCATCAGGCGTTAATGCGATGTCAACATGCGAGATTCTCCTGCAGTCATACGACGGGATAATACGCGTCTGGCCCGCCGCCCATAAGAAATGGAACGGCGTGTTCAATCTGCGCGCGCAAACCGGATTCATGGTAAGTTCAGAGCGGAGCTGCGGCGAGATCAACTTCATAGAGGTTGAAAGCATCTTCGGCGACGAATGCAAGATTGCGAATCCCTGGGACGGGAAGGTTATTGTCACCTGTAACGGCAAAAAAGTTGATGCCTTCGGCAATGAGAAAGATATCGTATTTAAAACTGAAAAGGGACGGAAATACCTGGTCGTCCCGGAAAAGAAGTCCACTGCGAAATTCAAAAAGATAGAGCCTGACGCAAACAATGATGTCAAGAGAATAGGTCTGCCGTCAAAGAAGAAGAACACCCCTGCTGAAATCAGGCCTCCGATGCTTGGGATCACAGGCGACGGACTTACTTACTCCAGAATCAAACTCAGGGAGATGAGGAAAAAGACAGGTGATCTCATCGCCGTCGCCACCAAAGGCAAACAGAAAATCCAGATCTCAGCCGCATCGCGTGTCGACCGTAACGGAAAGCTTCTCCCCTCCCCGTGGCTGACTGACGGAGTGTTCGGTGTAGACAATATCGGCTCGATGAACGGATATGATTCGTATGTGCTCGAGTTAAAGGAGCCTGCAGATGTTTCGGCACTGGTGTGGTCATACAACAGGGATGACGGCCGATGCGACTGCTACCAGCGGATTTCAAAGATTAAAATCCTTTCTTCGAGCGATGGCAAAGACTGGAAAGAAGCCGCATCTGCGGATTACGCAAATTCGCTTTTCGGACAGCCAATCATATTCGGCAGTCCGGTAAAAACGAAGTTCATCAAGCTTATGTTTGCCGACAGTTCCGGCAAAAATCTCGCAGTGCCTTGCGATGAAATAGAACTGTGGGGGAATTAATAATGAATGGCGCTAAGTTAAGTCAAGTAACTCGGTGTATCACACCGAAGCTTCTCCCCTCGGGATGGTATCGCGCCATTCCAATCAATAATGATAACGAAGAGAAGCAATATCAAGAGTCTTGTCATCGCCCCGGTATACCATGCGGTCAGCATCGTTAATTCTGCGGGACCACCAACCGGAAAGATTCGCTTTTAAAGGTTCCGGCTTTCCGATTCCGTCAAACAGACTCCGCTGGCAGTCGCAAATGAGGTCATTGATTCGGCGGACTGTCTTTTTGTCTGTCTTCTGCCAGTAATGATAATCTTCCCAGGCTGAAGGGGAAAACCTGATATTACGCATTAAGCAGATCCTTCATGCTCTTGCCTACGGCATCTCCGCGATCCAAAGCTTCGATGGAAGCAAACAGCCGCTTTGCGTTTTTGGGACTCCGCAGGAGATAGACCGTTTCAGCCCATCCTTCAAAATCCTCATAGCTCATCATAACCACAGATTCATTTTTTTTGCGGATGATGACAGGTTCATGATCCCGGCAGACTCTGTCAATGGTCTGTGCCAGGTCAGCCCTTACAGCCGAATAAGTCATGGTATCCATGTTTCAATACACGCTACCCTTTTCGGGTGACGGCTCCAATATTTAATTTTCACATGTACAACTATATTGTACATCATAAGATTTAATAAACAAGGTGGCGGATTGCGAAATTCGCATTCCGGAAGCAGCTCGAGACTTATCCGCCTCCGGCGGATATCATCCCGAGCTTTTTTCCAGCGGGTAAACAAATCTTGTGTGGCGATACCAGCATGGCACTTGGTTAGACCCCACCGACCTTGCGTCGTTGGTGAATAAGATTGGGAGGCTAGGGCGAGCTCCACCTAGCCTCCCAATCTTATTCACCAACGGGATTAACCCGTTGGGGTCTCTATTCTATTCTGAAACAATTAGTAATACGCCTCTGGCGTATTAACTCCGCAAGGGGTGTCTTTCTTCTACCTTTTCGAGCAGGCTCTAGGGTAGCGCGGGTCTATCTGACCCGCGACTCCCGGGTCGGACAGACCCGAATTACCTTCAAGACAATCTTCACTTCCAGACGCGGCTGGCCATCTTGGAACCCTGTTCAAAGAAATAGACCAGGCTGTCGTGTTCGACTTCCGGCGGAATCGAATGGTCGGAATGGACGATGAAACCGCTGCCCGCATCGGCGAGCGGGAGAATTTTCCTCTCGAGTTCGGCGTCGATCTGGCGCCGGTCGTTGGAGGCGATGATCCGGATGTCTATGTTTCCGCAGAAAGATATTTTCCCGCCGAACTTCTTCGCGATGCGCGGCATGTCCATGCCGGCCTTGACTTCCATCGCCTGGAGGCAGTCCATGCCGGCGTCGACCAGGCCCGGAACAAGGGGTTCGACAAAACCGCAGGAGTGGACGATCACTTTCTTTCCTTTTGCATGTGCATATTCAAAGAGCCTGGCGTGGCCGGGCTGCATTATGTCCTCGTACATTTCCGGCGACATGAATGGCCGTTCCTTCAATCCCATGTCCTCGTAGAACCATAAATAGTCCGGGACCCCCTCCTCTTTGAAAAGCACATCGAGATGCATGACAGTGAATTCGGCATAGGTCATGACCATGTCCTTGACCCAGTCCGGATCGAGGGCCATGCCCATAAGCATGTATTCGTGTCCGCAGACCGGATGCATCTGCTCGAAAGGCGCAACTCCGTGCCAGCCGAATGCGCGTCCTTCCGATGCGGCCAGCTTCTTGGCGTTGCGGTAGTTCTCGAACGGAATCCTGCTCCTGTCAACCTTGACGAGATGGGGCTTGATAAGCTTGTCCCAGTTCTCGCGTTCTTTCACAGTAAAGTCCACATGCTCAGGAGTTCCGGACTGCGACTTCCATGCCCTCAGGATGGCGCCGTTGCTGTTCTTATAAAGTTTGGTGTCGGCGGTTTCCTCAAGAATGATGTCGCCCTGCTTGAGGTCTGCACCGGAGTTCAGCCAGCCGCCGCCGCGCCAGCTGATGTCAAAATGGACGACCTGGTCCTCGCCTTCCTTGAGCTTGCCCTGTTCAACATATTTCTTTGTGGTCTCGCCCCAGAGTCCGTCGCCGTGGGGGAAAAGATCTACCGGTTTGTTTGCCAGGGAATTCAGCATCCGTTCTTTGTGTGTCATAAATAAAATTCCTTTACACTTGTTATATGGAACCTTTAATTTTATAAACAGGCATATAGGCTATCCCAATCTGCGGAAAAATCAATATCCGCATCAATTATCCGGATTGCAGCGTAATGCGACAGTCTTACTGCAATGACATTTATTCCTAGGTAGGGACAGTTCGCCGAACTGTCCGTTTTCCAGGCGGACGCCTCGGCGAGGCGTCCCTACCCAATAAAATAAAGACTGACGCATTGCAGGCACTTGACAGTCAAATAAATTGACGTACGTTTTTGCAGAAGCACTTTGTGTAAAACATTTCAGGAGATTATGAAATTAGGTCAAGCCCTCGCGATATTTCTGGCGGCATTTTCCTGTTTTGCATACCCGCAGCTCACTCCCAGAAACTTCGTTGTAGAACTTACAGCCAGTGCAGATGAACGCCCGGCCATAGTCCTGAACTGGACATCGCCTCTGCCTGCAAAGGAGTTCAGGGTGTCGAAGCGAAACATGGGTGAGCAGGTCTGGCCGAATCCGGCCGCGCTCGCCGGTGATGCCGTAAAATTCGAAGACCTGAATGTTGAGAAAGGGAAACTTTACGAATACAAGGTGGAGCGTATCGCCGAAAACCATGTCGCAAGAGGATACATATGTTCCGGCCTGGATATTCCTCTTACGGAAGATCGGGGCCGCATTATCCTGGTCACGGAAAAGACCTGTTCGGAAAAACTGAAATTTGAGATCGACCGTCTTGTCCTGGACATGGTCGGTGACGGCTGGGAGGTGACGCGCCAGGATGTTTCGCGCGAATCCAGCGTTGCCGATGTCAAGAAAGCCATTGTCTGCGAATATCGC
>JBAZRS010000174.1:9014-9549 GCA_041662825.1 Victivallales bacterium
GCAAGGATCCTGTCCGCACAAAAGCCCTCTTTCTCCTGGGGCGCATTCCCGTACCTTATTCAGGAGACATCATGCCCGACGGGCATTCGAACCACCGCGGCGCCTGGCCGGCTGATGTCTACTATGCCGATATGGAAGGGGCATGGACGGACGAGAAAATGATTGATACGGCAAAGCCTTTGCCTGCAAAATGGGATTCCATGGCTCTCCGGCTCCGCAACATTGAAAATGACGGCAAGTTCGACCAGTCCCAGCCGCCCGGACGAACACTCCTGATGGAAGGCCGCGTCGACCTCAGCTCCATGCCTGCATTCGGTCTCGATGAATACAGTCTCCTGAAGCGTTATCTCGACAAGGATCATGCATTTCGCCACGGATATGTGAAATTTCAACAGCAGGGCCTGGTCAACGACGGCTTCGGTTTCTTCCGGGGAGAAGCGTTCGCATCAAGCGGATGGCGCAACTTTTCCACCTTTTTCGGTCCTGCGGCAAAGGAAGGCAACCTGTTTTCGTTTCCAAACGAAAGTTTCATCTG
>JBAZRS010000175.1:0-9516 GCA_041662825.1 Victivallales bacterium
GCCGGTCAGCCTGGGCAGACGCGGGCACATGTCAACTCTCTGGGATGAACGCGACATCCGGCATCAGGCGCGATTGATGGCTTATCTGTGGGCCGATGAACAGGGATTGTCTGACGAATTTTATCAGAACCTGTTTGTTGATCTTGTTAATCCCGAAGGAGAGCTTCAGGGTCACAACAAACGGTTTCCGAAATTTCCGACCGTTGCAAACATCAATTCCATGTACTCCATGGTCTGTGGCGACATGCTGCAGTATTTCGACCTGCCGAAGGATCAAGCCGAGGTAGTGCTCGGTCAGGCGCTTGCCTTCGCCGACCGTATCGACCGCGTGTTTGATCCTGAAAAATCTGGTCTGCTGAATGTCGGACATTGGTCGAATACTTTTTGGGGAACCCATTTGGGTGAACCCAACCATTACCCTGTGAACTACGACCCTACAAACAAGGCAATCGTACCAACAATGGCGTTCGCTGTCTTTCTCAAAAAGGCGCATGCCATGGCGGAAAAACACGCTTCGCCAAGAGCCGTCCGGCTGGCTGAAATGCTGTCCCGCACGGTAGGAGCCATTGAGGGTGGTGCATGGAACGAGTTGGGACAATATTACTATGTCCAGAAAGACGACAACAGCGGACGCTGGTTCCACACGTTGAACGGCATACGCGAGACCAGCAGGGAAACCGATGTTGTACCACATTATGCAGCGGAACTGTGTCCCAATGAAAACCGTGTGCGCCAGGTCGGTCGAGTCATGCATGATGCGTTGACGCGGGAGCGCTGCTTCCCCATGCCGCAGTACTTCCCGACCTTCTCCTGGTATTCTCCGGAACACCCGAACGGGGTGGACATGGGAGAGGACTGCGGCCAGCTCGGTGGAGCCTGGGACACGCCTTATTTCCACTGTGTGCAGGTCTTGGAACGAGTCGGTCTCCAGCAGGCCTTGCAGCGCGCCATCCTGCGCCGCGCCGAGGTGGCGGTCCGCGACGGTGATTTCCTGGAAAGCTACCGTCTTGACGGCACGGTGGACCACTCCGTATTCTTCAACCGAGACGAGTATGTGGTAAGCGCCACGGCTCATCTGACCGCGATTATAGAAGGCCTCTTCGGCGTCACACCTGCAAAGATCGCTTTCCGGGAAATCAACATCCGCCCGAATCTGCCGCTGTACCGGACGCACCGCCATTCCATGCATCCGTCGCCGTGGGCGGAACGCGACAACCGGCTCAGAGTCCGACTGGGCCATGCCGGCCGACTCGATCTCGTAGTCCGTTATGACGAAGACACCGAGCAGGTGACTGTCAAAACCAATCCGGTCTGCATCCCCGCCCATTTCCGTTTGCCGCTCGATGTGGCCGCCCGCTTCAGGAGCGCATCATGGAACGGAAAACCGCTGGATGCCAGAGTCGAACAGGGCATGGACAGCGCATTCATATACGTAGACCACATCCTGGACGGCGGTGCGTTGGTGATCCAGCTAGATCCGCATCCGGGAAAAGGAAAGGGAACCACTCCGACAGTTCATATGAAAGAGGTTTTAAAATGATCACAGCACGTGAAAACTACATCCGTATTGCACGCCGGAACAATCCGCAATGGATGACCTTGGATTTCGGTGTCAGCCCTGGAGCCATGGCGATGTTCCGGGAACATCTCGGCGCGGATGTGGACATCAGCAGGCATTTCAAATTCGACGGGCGCTGGATTGGCCCGGCCGGCGGCACCCGGCGTCCAACGCCGGACTGGAGGAAACTATATTACTCCGACGGCTCCCTGCCTGCGGAGGCAAAGATCAATCCCGAGTGGGGTACGGCGCAGATTTACCATGCCGCCAGCGACGACGCCATATCTTATTGCCCGTTGCGCAACATAAGCAGCGTGGCGGATCTGGACGCCTATCCGTGGCCGGACGATGTAGGCGCCGCACAGCGTTTTGCCGGGATGAAGGAGAAAGTGGATTCGGCACACGCCGAGGGCATGCCCGTTTACGGTGGAGGTCTGAACTTCTTCGAGAGCCTCTGGGGCCTCTGCGGTTTCGAGAACCTGATGATGGGCATGGCGGGCGATGAGCCTTGGGCCCGGAAGATGTTCCTCAAACAGGCTGAAGGCCTGGTCCGAACCGCTGAGCAGATTGCTCTGACCGGGGCCGATATCCTGCAGACCGGAAGCGATGTCGCCACTCAGCTCGCACCTCTTGTAAGTCCTGACATGTGGCGTGACTGGATTTTCCCGCTCATGCGTGAATCCATTGCTGCCGCGAAGAAAATCAATCCCGAGATCCTCGTCTTCTATCACAGTGACGGCAATGTCGAACCTCTGATCGAAGGATTCATAGAAGCAGGTGTGGACATTCTCAATCCGATCCAGCCGGAGTGCATGGACATATTTGAGGTCAAGAAAAAATACGGAGATCGGATTTCATTCCACGGCGGCATAGGCGTGCAGACCACCTTGCCGTTCGGCACAGTTCAGGAGGTGCGGGATACCGTTCGGCGGACCATCGACCGCATGAGCGCCGGCGGTGGCGGCTATTACTGTTCCTCCGCCCACATGATCCGGCCGGAAGTGCCCTGGGAAAACGTCATGGTTTTCGTGGAAACTGTAAAAGAATACGGGCATCCATAATTATTCCACAAGGGGAAATCAGAATGAATACAAAAGACAACAACAAGGACATACATGCTGACAATCGACAGGCGTGGAGCGCAAATGCCCAGCATGAACGCCGTGTCAGACTGCTGGCCTTGATCCGTAGCAAACTCAGGCCGTTACTGGATGAAAATGCCGATGCGCCTTACCTGCTCTGGTGGGACCAAGGGCGCGTGGAACTGTGGGCTTCCAACGCTTTTTTCGCTGGAGAGGCCAAGGACATCGCCTTCGGCAATACCATAGTCCGGCACATGCGCGACGTGCTGAAGCATGAGCCCGGGCCGGGCCCTTTCGAGGCCAGCGCCGCCGCCGGACTGCTGGCTGAGCACGGTGAACGGCTCGACGCCGACACGCGCGAGTTCCTGATCCATGTGATGCTGGGCAATTGCGAATACGCCAAAACCGCCGATTTCCAGTTCCATGGATACAACGACAACATGCCGACCATGTGGACCTGGGCGCAGCTCTATGCAGGCGAGAATTTCGACCGGCCGGACCTGCTGAAGATCGCCCACGCGAATCTGGGTCAGCTCAAGGACATGCTGCGCCGGCGCGGCGCGGTGTCCGAATACGGCATGGGGTACTCAACCCACCGTCAAGGCGGACTGGCGCGCATCGCAGAATACAGCTGCGACGCGGGTGTCCGGGAGCTCGCCCGTGACCTCGAGGCCAGGATCTGGGCCGAGATCGCCGGGCACTGGCATCCGGGATTGGGAGAGGTGGTCGGCGCCAGCATGCGCGGCGGCACGCCGATCAACTCAGAGATGCACGCCTTGTTCATCCAGATTTTCGGACGCGAGATCGAGCGGCCGTGGATGCCGCAGGAGAGCCAGTGGGGAACCCAGGCTCCAGTCGTAGAACTGGGGCATGACCCAGAGAAGTATATCTTCGCCTATCCCTTCGGTTTCGCGGCCGAGTTCGCCTCGGTCACCTACCATGTGCCCGATGAGGTGGCCGCGCTCTTCTACCGCAAGGAGATTCCCTTCCGCTTCGCCTGCACGGCCGAGAACGGCTACGTCAACGAGGGGATCTACTGCAAGCAGATCCCGGTCTACGGCCAGGGCGGCATCCTCATCACCACCAAGCTCACCGATGAGGTGATCGAGATTGAGGATTGCCCGCAACACGGCGCCCAGCCGCATCAGATCACCACCTGGCACGGCCGCCACTTCGGGCTCGGCACCTCCACTACCAACATGTTCACCACATCGCACGCCTTGCGCTGCAATTATCGGCGCCAGGAAACGCCGCGCGGCCTGGAGGACATGGGCGTGTGTACGCTGCGCTATAACATCAACGGCAAAGTGCCGGGCGGGCGCCTTCCGAATCTGTATCCCAAGAGTCTCGAGGATCATCCGAAGCCGACAGAGAACTACTGCCAGCTTTACCGCGACATGGGGCGGCATTTCTGTCTGCAGCATGAGAACACGGTGCTCTGCCTCTCCACGCCCGACTACCGCGAATACTGGGACGTGAAGGAGATGCGGCTGGACCTGCTCTTCCTGCAACAGGCTGGCAAGGTGCGGCATTGGGAGATTGCGCCCGACGGCTCCCGCATCGACATCAACGACGGCACGGTCTATTTCAGCATCCGTCCGCTGATCGGACGCCATCTGGAACGCCAGGAGGCCATCCGCGTGCGCGAGATCAACGAGTGGCTGGTGGTCAGCCTCTACAACTACGAAGGGCCGTCGCGGAGTTTCCGCAAACGTGAAATCGCCAAGCAGGGCAACGGCTTCGTGCTCGAGGTGCGCGACGCCGAGGAACTTGCGGACTTCGCAAGTTTCCAGGCGCAGATGGCGGAGGCGCGCGTGCTCGATCAACTCTACGGCGGCCGCCGCCGCGTGCATTATGCCCGGCCTGATCTGCGGCTCTCGACCCATTACTGCCCCTACACCCACACGGTGATGCAGGCTTCCGTAAACGGGCTGGAAAAGCCTTGGGAAAAGCTGTCGTTCAGCAACGGCATCGAGAAGACATTGCCGTTCATGGATGACAAACCGGCCATCGGTTTTGAGGACTGGGAGTGGATCGAGACGCAGATGAAAAGGAAAGTGGAGACCTACAATCCAGTTGAGTAATTTCATTATAAGATTTTTAACCACTAATCGGACATTAATCTTGCACTAATAAGAATTAAAATACAAAAGTTGCTGTGGATTTTCTTTTGCTGTAAAAGCAAATCCACAGCAAATATTCGTTAGTGTAAAATTAGTGTGAATTAGTGGTGAGTTTTTTTGTTTGGATTTTGAAATTTTTAGGGGTGGAGGCACGATGTATTTTGAGAAAATTATGAATTCGATGCGACGGGAAACGGCGCGAACGCATGCGCCGGCTTTCCGTATTGAGGCTGATGCCGCCAACTGGCGCATTTTCGACGGTGACAGGCAACTGGCTTGCTTTATGCCGCTGGCTCTTGACATATGGGCGTTCTCGCCGTTCGAGCCGGACGTGATTGCCAATCCCGATCCGCCGGGAAAGGTCGTGGATTTGCATACCGTCCACAACACCTTCCTTAATTTCGGAATGCAGGGCTGGCCTAAGCACTGGAATCCGGCGGATCTGCGCTGGAGCTGGGAAAAAGACATGGGAGAGGAACTCATCGCCAAAATTACGCTATCGGCGAAAGAAGGCGAGACCGCCTGCTGGCGTCTGAAAGTTTCATACGATCCTTCCTGGGGCCGCTATCGCTACCAGTTCGCAATTGATGCGCGGAAAATGGATTCTGACGCGGTAGAGGGCTTCAACCTGATGACTGCAGGGGCGCTCGAGGATCGACCTGAAAAGCGGCGCTGGACGCACAGCGTGTGGGAAAACGCCGACGGCAAGTTGCGCCGGATCGTCCACTCGAACGCGCTGTTCCAGTGCACTGATTTCGGCGGGATGCGCAACGGCGGCGGGCCTTGGCGCGGCCGGCATCTGCCGTACCCCAAGGCCTGGATGGCGTATGCAGCGCATCCTACCTTCAATCCGGCTGTATTGATTCATCGTACCACGGTGCCTTTACAGGCGGCAACATGCTCTCAACTCTTCGACGAGCACATCGTCTGGAGCTGCGCCGGACAGGACAATCTCGGAGAGGACGGATATTTCCATTATCACATGGAATTGGAATTCGTAAACCTGCCTCCGGCCCTGGCTGGAGAACTGCTCGAACAGGCGGCTGATCCGGTTCACCCGAAGAAGTGGTGGAATGAAACTGTCGCCCTCCCCTTCCATATGGACATCGAGAACTCGTTCGAGACTGCAGTTGATCCTTGGCAACCCGAGGAATGCCCTATCCTGGAACTACCGCTTGCCGATAAAAGCGCCGTCTGCTGGTGTGATGATACTGCCCACAGTGGAACACATTCAATACGGCTTAGCCAAAAGGAGAAGGGACGCTTGCAGGTTTTTCCGACCGGCTCCGTTTGCAAGGTCAAGTCAAACACCAAGTACCGGCTAAGCGCCTGGGTGAAGACGGAACAGGTTGTCGGCGCGGCTAAAATCGAACTCGCGGGCTTCGCCTACACCTACAACAACATCAGCCACAAGGGCGCCAGTTGCGAACTTCGCAATAACTCTGATTGGATTAGGCTCGAAGTTGAACTTGACAGCGGCGAGCAAGCCTATCTCATGCCCTACCTGGTTCTTGAAGGGGCCGGGACGGCATGGTTTGACGATGTCAGATTAGCGAAAGCTTTATAAATGCCAATCAGGCGATTGGCGATCCCGGCTTAAATACTCCCTTTAGCGAATGTTTTTCATAATGGGATATAGCGTGATTTTTTATATGCGTCAATAATTCTGCCACTCAGAGCAAGATTGACGAAAATAATGAGATGATATTAATTATTAAAAAATGATGGAGATATCTTGATAAAACATCCCAGAAGTGTATTCTATCGGGCTGCGGGAAAAAACTTTCCGTTTTTGTATTAATTCTATACTGGGAAAAGATATGTCATCAAATCATGAAAACAGCTATTATCCCTCGAAAAAGGGTTTGTACGATTTTGCAAACGAGCACGATTCCTGCGGAGTCGGATTTGTAGTCAACATTGACGGCGCCAAAGCCCACAAGATAATTGAAATGGGAATCGAAGTGCTCGTGAAGCTGCAGCACCGCGGCGCGGTCGGCGGAGACGCCAACACCGGCGACGGTGCGGGAATACTCCTGCAGATCCCGGATGAATTCTTCAGGCGCTCAATGTCGTCCAAGGGTGTTGAGCTTCCGCCTCCCGGCCAGTACGGCGCAGGCATGGTTTTCCTGCCCAGGGATGCGAAAATCGCAAAAAAATGCATTTCCATAGCCGAGAGGGTAATTCAGGAGGAGGGCTTTGAGGTTCCGGGTTGGAGGGACGTCCCCACCGACGACAGCTCCCTCGGGAAACTCGCAAAGGACTCGCAGCCTCTCATAAAACAGTTCTTCATCTGCCGGAAAAAAGCCGAACTCAATACCGACGAATTCGAGAGGAAACTCTATGTGATACGCCGCTGTGTGAGCAAGGCTGTCACCGCCGAAATTCCCGAAGGTGCGGATTATTTTTACATTACCAGCCTCTCATGCCGGACGATTGTCTATAAGGGGCTTCTAATGGGGACGCAACTTCCCCTTTACTATCCCGACTTAAGGGACAAGGAGATGAAAAGCGCGATCGCCCTGATCCACCAGCGCTACAGCACAAACACGTTCCCGACATGGCCCCTCGCCCAGCCGTTCCGCTATCTCGCGCACAACGGCGAGATCAACACCCTCCGCGGAAACATCAACCAGATGAGGGCCAGGGAAAAGGGCTTTGAATCTGAAATTTTCGGAAGCGAAATCAAGAAGCTTCTGCCCATAATCCAGGAAAACCAGAGTGATTCGGCGTGCCTGGACAACGCACTGGAGCTTTTTGTATCCTGCGGGCGCTCGCTTCCCCATTCGATGATGATGCTCATCCCGCAGGCGTGGGGTGAGAAATACAGGCTCGGTCACGATCTGAAAGGATTCTTCGAGTACCACGCGGGACTGATGGAACCTTGGGATGGGCCTGCCGCAGTGGCTTTTTCCGACGGCAAATCGATCGGTGCGATGCTTGACAGGAACGGCTTGAGGCCTGCGAGATACAGCATCACAAAAGACAATTTCATGGTACTTGCTTCGGAGACGGGAGTGATTGACATTCCTGACGCCGATATCAGCAAAAAGGGGCGACTGCGCCCGGGTCAGATGATTTATGTCGACCTTGACCGGAAAAGGGTTCTTTTTGACGCCGAGATCAAGGCTCATATCGCAAGAAGGCAGCCGTACCGCCGCTGGGTTGACGAGAATAAAATACTCCTTCACGGACTATTTGATTCAATAGTGCCGGTAAGGGTCGATGAAGAGACCCTGCTTGAAAGGCAGATGCTTTTCGGCTACACCCGCGAAGACCTGAACATGATCCTGAAGCCGATGGCCGAAACCGGACACGAGGCCACAGGCTCCATGGGCAACGATGCCGCGCTTGCCGTGCTTTCGGAAAAACCGCAGCTTCTTTTTGCGTATTTCAAACAGCTTTTCGCACAGGTCACAAATCCCCCGATCGACTCCATCCGGGAGGAACTCGTGATGAGCCTGACGACTTTCCTGGGCAATTCCGGGAACATTCTCCGGGAGACCCCGCAGCGCGCCCAGCTTGTGAAACTCAAGAACCCGATACTCACCAACGAGGATCTCGAGCGTCTGCGGAATTCGCAGATTTCGTCTTTCCAGTCTGCAACCCTTAAAATCTCATTTCCTGCGCACGGCAAGAAGGATGACCTTGAAAGCGCCGTCGAGAAACTCTGTGTTGATGCCGAGGAATGCGTAAAGGCGGGAAACTCCCTGATAGTTTTAAGCGACCGGAACATAGGCAAGGACAAATCGCCGATCCCGTCGCTGCTGGCTGTTTCCGCGGTCAACCATCACCTCATCAGATGCGGGCTCAGGACAAATTCTAGCATTGTGATCGAGACGGGCGAAGCCAGGGAAATCATGCACTTCGCCCTTCTGGTCGGTTACGGGGCGACAGCCATCAACCCCTATCTCGCCCTTGAAACCATAGCAGACCTGGTCAACAAGAACATGCTTGAGGTGAATGTCAGCGTCACAGCGGCAATGGAGAACTATATAAGTTCCATATGCCACGGCCTTCTGAAAATCATGTCGAAAATGGGTATTTCAACCCTCAGGAGTTACCGCGGCGCCCAGATATTCGAGGCTGTGGGTCTTGACAGTACCGTAGTGAGCAAATATTTCACGGACACCGCTTCCAGGATAAACGGGATAGGCTTTGACGTGATCGCCGAAGAGGCGAATTCCAGATACAAGAAGGCTTTCAATCCGGATCCGGGCACACTCAGGCTTCTCGACGCCGGCGGGCAGTATCACTTCCGGCAGGGAGAGGAAAAGCACCTCTGGACACCTGATACGATATCCAAGCTGCAGCAGGCGGCGCGCACCAACAATTATAAGCTTTACAAGACGTATTCCTCATATATAAACAACCAGGAAGAGCATCTCTGCACCCTGCGCGGACTTTTCAAATTCAAGACATCTAAGCCGATCCCGCTTGATGAAGTGGAACCGGCATCGGAAATCGTCAAAAGATTTGTTACCGGCGCCATGTCCTTCGGCTCAATAAGCAAGGAGGCGCATGAGACCCTTGCAATTGCGATGAACAGACTCGGCGGAATGAGCAACAGCGGGGAAGGCGGAGAAGATCCAGCGAGATACAAGCTCCTTCCGAACGGCGACAGCCTCTGCAGCGGAATCAAACAGATCGCCAGCGGAAGATTCGGCGTCACCATCGAGTATCTCTCCAACGCCAGGGAACTCCAGATTAAAATCGCACAGGGCGCGAAACCGGGTAGATCGGAAGAGCACAC
>JBAZRS010000176.1:0-9506 GCA_041662825.1 Victivallales bacterium
TTATGGCCTGCTCAGCCAGCCACTCTTCTGGTTCGGAGTCACACCAGTTCCCGAAGCGTTGACCGCCGTACTCGGAGGAGGCTTCCTGTTCGGGGCTTTCTTCATGGCAACCGACCCGGTAACAGCGCCCAAGACAAACGAAGGCAGAATATTCTTTGGAATCCTCGTGGGTGCATTGACTGTCGTAATCTATAACTTCAGCATCTTCAACGGAGGCCTGATGTTTTCCATTTTAATGGGGAACATGTTCGTGCCCGTAATGGATTTGGCGGTGCGCGAAATCAAGGAAGGCGGGAAAGCGCAATGAGCGGCAATATTACTGAAAAACGCTGGTATCCCGTCCTGTTCATGTTTGCCGTTTCCATTTTCTTCAGTTCAATCATAATCGGGTTCAGCTTTGCAACAGAACAGAAAGTGAAGGCCAACGAGAAGATCGCCATTGAACAGGCTGTCCTCAAAGTGCTGTACGGGAAACTGGATATCGGACTTTCCGGCGTTGAGATCCATCGCCAGTTCAAGGAGAAAATCTCAGGACCGGACGACTCGACCGGTAACGCCTACGTCCTCAGGGAGAACGGTGAAATCAGAGGATATGCAGTACCGTTCGGAGGACGCGGGTTCTGGGCCCCGATAAGGGGAGTCATAGGGGTCGGAACCGACAGGAAGACCGTCAGCGGGATCGCTTTTTACGAAAACAACGAGACTCCGGGCCTGGGTGCGGAAATTTCACAGGATCCGTTCTGCGGTCAATTCAAGGGAAAAGTATTGAATGTGAATGGCGGAAAACCGATAGAGCTTAAGCGTCCCGGCTCAGAACTGGGCGAGAATGGAGTCCATGCGGTTACCGGGGCGACACAGACATGCACCCGGCTGGAACAGATCATAGACGAAGCCTTGGCGCAGTGGCGGGGGAAAATGAAATGAGCACAGTTAACAGGGATTTGATGATTGAGGGGCTTTGGAAGAATAACCCCATATTCTTTCAGGTCCTGGGTATTTGCAGCACTCTGGCCGTAACCAACCTCGTCCTCAACACGGCCGTCATGTGCGCCGCACTTGTCTTCTCCCTCTCCCTAAGCGCAGCAACCGTCTCCCTGCTCCGCATGTTCACGCCCCGCAACATCAGGATGATGGTTGAAACTCTGATAATCGCATTTTACGTGATTATCGTCGACATACTCCTGAAAGCCTACTGGCCTGAAATGAGCCGCAACCTAGGCCCCTATGTCGGGCTGATCATCACCAACTGCATTGTCATGGGACGCTGCGAGGCGTGCGCCATAAGCAATCCGCCGGTTAAAGCCTTTCTTGACGGAACCTGGAATGCCCTGGGATATTCGTATATTTTGCTGATCATCGCCACCTTCCGCGAGATATTGGGCCTTGGGACCTTTCTGGGCTTCGCAGTCCCCTACTTCAGCGGCCCCCACTGGGACAAGTGGACCATAATGGTCATGCCGCCGGGAGCTTTCTTCATGCTGGCTCTCGTCACCTGGTTTTTCCGTTCGGTTTCAAACAGGGAGTCACATGCCGCACCCTGCGAATGCGAAAGGGGAAAAGGGGGCTGACGGGGAGATTTTTGAAGTATGGGAATTTCTAAGTGACAAGTAATCGGTCACCAGTGATCAGTAAATGGATTTTCTTACTGATGACTGAACACTGATTACCGATGAATAAAGTTGCGGCTTTTGGCCGCCTAACTTGAGGAGCACTGTAAATGAGCAATGACGGTCAGATGTGGCAGGCCTTTGTCGTCTGCATATCCGCGGTTTTCACGCAGAATATCCTGCTCGCCTATTTTCTGGGGCTGTGTTCGTTTCTCAGCGTCTCGCAGGAACTGAAGGCCTCTATAGGGCTGGGCACCGCAGTCACATTCGTCCTGACAGCCACGGTGGCGCTCAACTGGGTCGTCTATCACCTGGTGCTTGTCCCGCTCCATCTCGAATTTTTCCGCTTCGTAATGTTCATCATAGTCATTGCCGCATTCGTGCAGTTTGTGGAAATGATAATTGACCGTTTCTCCCCGCCACTATACAGGACGCTTGGGGTGTTCCTTCCGCTGATCACCGTCAACTGCGCAATTCTCGGAGCCTGCCTTTTCATGTTGATCCGCGATTACACTTTCATTGTCACCATCGGCTACGGGCTGGGCAGCGGGATCGGCTGGCTGCTTGCTATTGTCGCAATGGCGGGAATCAGGCAGAAACTGGCAACCGACCGCATACCGGTTGGCCTGCAGGGGCCGGGCATTGCCCTTATCATATCGGGACTCATGGCTCTTGCGTTTATGGGATTCACCGGCGTACTGCAGGGAAAATGACATCATGCTTTTTGCATTTCTCACATCTGTCCTAATTGTCAGCGGAATATTTGCGGCGCTGGCCGCACTGCTTGCCGTATCCGAGTATTACTTCTCCGACTACGGCGAATGCGAAATCAAAATAAACGACAAAAAGAACCTGAAGGTCCGAGGCGGCGGAAAACTGCTTTCCGCTTTGACCTCGGAAAAGATCTTCATCCCGAGCGCCTGCGGCGGCAGAGGCACCTGCGGCTTGTGCAAACTCAAAGTGCTTGAAGGCGGCGGAAGCCTCCTCCCCACCGAGGAACCGTATTTGACAAAAGGGGAAAGGGAGGGAAATGTCCGCCTTTCATGCCAGATCAAGGTGCGGAACAATCTGAGCATCTTCATACCAGAGGAACTGTTCTCCATCCGCGAATACAAGTCCAGGTGCGTTAAGATTGTCGATTTGACGCACGACATGAAACTTTTCACCCTTGAACTGATCGAGCCGCCGGCGGTCGACTATGCACCCGGACAGTACATGCAGCTCTTCGTCCCGATTTACAAGGGAAGCACCGAGGAGGTGTACCGCGCCTATTCAGTCGCTTCCGACCCAGGTGAAAAGAAGATGATTGACCTGATCATCCGGCTTGTCCCCGGCGGCATCTGCACAACTTACTGCTTCAACTTTCTCAAGGCGGGACAATCTGTAAAAATGAACGGCCCCTACGGACAGTTCAGGCTCCGCGACACGGATGCCGAGATCATTTTCATCGCCGGCGGTTCGGGGATAGCCCCCATAAGGTGCATTCTCATCGACATGAGAAACAGGAGCAGCACGCGCAAGGCGACATTCTACTTCGGCGCCAACACAGTCTCCGAACTGTGCCTGCTGGATGAGATGAGGAATCTGGAGTCCGAACTTCCGGATTTCAAATTCATTCCCGTTGTGGCCCGACCTGCCGAAGGGGAGAAATGGGACGGGGAAACCGGGCTGGTGACTGATGCCGTACGAAAGAATCTGAAAAATGCCAGCCACTGCGAAGCCTACCTTTGCGGAAGCCCGGGCATGATTGACGCCTCGATAAAAGTCCTCAAGAACATCGGGGTGACTGAAGACAAGATTTATTACGACAAATTCGCGTGAAACGCAAAGCATGGATGAATGCGGCTATTCGCAATATTGTCATGCCAGCTATAAATGAATTAAAGGGAACATATAAAAACGTAACCCGGGATATTATTCCGAGTTTATAAGTCCGAGGCGGTAAAATGAAAAACACAAGGCAGGTTGAGGAGTTCCAGGAGCTGCTCAAATCAGGCAAGCTGGTTTCCGGCGGTTTTCTCGGTGAGGACCGGCGGAACTTCCTCGAAATAATCGACGCCGACAAGGCGGAACTTTTCAAACTGAAAATTAGCGCCGGGGAACTCGCCGGTAAAATGAGACAGATTACCGGAAAGGCTGTCGAAGGACTCGGCACCTGGGTTCAAATCGACTCCAATACCGAAGCGAAAGCGGATGAGGCTCGTGGTTCCCTTCCCTGCCCCTGGCCGCATCATCCCGGAGTCTTTGCAAAACGCGTGACGACTGTCAGACGCATCGACACAGGCCAGGAGCTCCGCTGGAGCGATCTCAGCATCCATCTTATCGGCGAACACTCCTTCTTCGAAGGCAAAGGCTCAAGCTACCGCATCGAGCCCCGCAAACTGGCGGAAATCATCTTCCGCTGAATGCAACTCAATTATTTTTCAAATTCATGGGGTTCCCGTCTTTCCAGCACGGACCATTCGTGCTATACTATGCGCCTTTCAAACTGTGTTCACTTTAACGTCAAATAAACCATAACGGAGGAAAAATGATCGTATCAACGGCACAACTGTTTAAAGTGGCTTACGGGAAGTTCGCCATCGGAGCTTACAACATCAACAACCTTGAGCAGACCATGGGTCTTTTCAAAGGATGCCTTGACTCGCAGGCACCGTTCATCATCCAGATTTCAAAAGGCGCGCGCGACTACACGAACAAGCTCATGCTCGAAGGCATAATCCGTTCGGCCGAGAAAGTATTTCCGGATGCCGTCTTCGCTGTCCACCTCGACCACGGCGACGAAGCCACATGCATCGACTGCATTAACAGCGGATTCTACAGCTCCGTCATGATCGACGCCAGCCATGAGCCCCTGAAGGAAAATGCCGCAGCCACAAGAAGAGTGGTTGACCTTGCACACAAAAAAGGCATCTCAGTCGAAGCGGAACTCGGACAGCTCGGCGGCGTAGAAGAGCACGTCCAGGTGGATGAAGCAAATGCCAAGCTCACCAATCCGGCCGAAGCCCAGGAATTTGTTAAACTTTCCGGATGCGACAGCCTCGCCTGCGCCATCGGCACAAGCCACGGCGCATTCAAGTTCTCCGGCTCACAGGGACTCCACTTCGACGTGCTTGAAAAGATTCAGAAACTCCTCCCCAACTTCCCGCTCGTGATGCACGGGTCAAGCTCGGTCCCGCAGGAGGAAGTCGAGAGGATCAACAAGGCCGGCGGAAACCTCAAGGGAGCCAAAGGCGTTGACGAGAACCAGTTCGCCAAAGCCGCAAAACTCGGTGTCACAAAAATCAACATCGACACGGACGGACGTCTCGTTTGGACACGCGTTCACCGCGAATACTTCCGCGACAACGCCGAAAAGTTCGACCTCCGTCCTCCCGGCAAAATCTTCATGGCCGAATATGCGAAGTTCATCGCCCACAAGAACGAGAAACTCGGTTCGGCAGGCACACTCCCTGAAGTCAAGAAGATTCTGGGGATAAAATAGGAACGAATCGGCGACGGGGCGAAACGGCGAAAAAAGGTGCTGATAAACCCTGTTGACGCATCGAATCAAATAAAAAATCCCGGCTGCGGAATTCGCAGCCGGGATTTTTTTTACTTGGAGTTAAGAAAATTACTGACCTGCATCATGGGACAGGCGGCCGATCTCCTCGACTTCCATTGCGAATTTCGCAGCAAGGGCCTCGGCGGTTTTCCCGGATTTCGCTTCGGCGGTTATCCTTATCACCGGCTCCGTGTTTGAAGGTCTTACAAGCACCCAGCGGTCTTCCCAGTCAATCCGGATTCCGTCAATGGTGTTCGGTTTCTGCATGATGTACTTCTCACGGAGCTCGCGGATCACTTTCTGCGAGGTGCGCGACCCCGGACAGGAGACTTTCCTGTTAACGGTGAAATATTTCGGCATTGACCTTACAATCGCATCTATGCTTTCGGCACGGGCCGCCATCATCTCAAGGATTACCGCCATCCCGGTAAAACTGTCCCGGCAGGGATGCACCGCAGGCCATATGACCCCGCCGCTGCCGCCCTCGCCGCCGATCGTCGCGTTTTTCGCAATCATCTCCGACGTTACGTTGATTTCGCCGATTTTAGAATAGGAAATAACCGCTCCGGCCTTCAATGCTATTTCCTCAACGGCTTTTGTAGTCGCAAGGTTCACCACCACGTTCGCATGTCTCTTTGTCCTGTCGAGGACATGCGCAACAGCCAGAACCAGGGAATACTGCTCTCCCAATGCTTCACCCCCGCTGTTGAAAACGGCAAGCCTGTCCGCGTCCGGATCCATCGCAAAGCCGATGTCGCATTTTTTTTCCATGACGAGTTTGCCGAGTTCACGGAGGTTTTTCGCAACGGGTTCCGGAGATCTTTCAAAACCGCAGTCAATGCCGGTGAAAATCGCACTGACTTCGCAACCGAGATCTTCAAGGAATGATTTCGCATAAGGGGCGCCGGCGCCGTTGCAGCAGTCCACCGCGACTTTCAATTTCGCCTTTCTTATGAGTTCGACATCTATCTGGCTGAATATTTTCGTCTTGTGGATGTTAAATGAATTCTCCGCAGTATGCACATAGCGGTATTCACTTTCCTGGACATAATTTGTATAGGGCTGATTATAGATGTCGAGTAACTCATCCGCCTCATTGTGGTTGAGGAAGACACCTGCGGAGTTTATGAATTTTAAGGCGTTCCAGTCTTCCGGGTTATGGCTCGCGCTGATTACAATGCCGCCGTTCGCCCTCAGTTTCAATACCGCAACCTGGACCGTTGGCGTCGGGACAATCCCGAGGATAACAGGCTGGCATCCTACAGAAAGCAGCCCGGCCGTTACGGCGTTTTCATACATTGTCCCGGTCGGCCTGGTGTCGCGTCCGACCAGCACGCGTCCACCCCCGACATATTCCCCGAATGCGGCTGCGAAATATGCAACCAGCGACGGCGTCAGGGATTCCCCGACAACCCCGCGGACTCCGCTGACGCTTATTTTAAGACTCGTTGACATTTTCATGGCAATATCTCCAACCATTTAATTTTTCCGGGACGGAAAAATTTTCTTCATTCAATATTGGACATTCCGTGTTCGATATTGGATATTCATACAAAATCTCCAGATGTCTCCTCACCTCACAAGCCTTTCAAGCAGGCTCCTGACCTGGAGGGCTTTTTCCTCCGCCTCCTCTTTTGTCCGCCACTCTACTATCATTCTTATAATGGGTTCGGTCATGGCCGCCCGCAGATGTATCCATCCGTCGTTCCAGTCGAAACGGAAACCGTCGTTCTCAGTGACTCTGGGGGCGTGAAAATGACTTCTCAGATTCCGGATGAGCGTATATGCGTGGGAGGAATGGCACTGCACCTTCCTTTTGATTATGTGGTAGCGCGGAATCGATCCGGCCAGCTCGGAGGAACTCGAATTGCGTACAGCCATAGATTCGAGGATCATGGCCATGGTAAGATAGCTGTCGAAAGCCGGAACTGAATCGCTTAGCGCCACGCTTCCGCTCCCGTCGCCTGCGAGTTTCGCATCAAGCTCGACCATTTCATCGATAATCGACGCCTGCCCCACCTTGGTCTTTTCGACTTTCCCCCTGTAAAAGGCGACCACGTCGTCAAGGGTCCTTGTCGTACACCAATTGGTGACGACAGTGCAAGGTTCGCTGTTTTTCAGCAGTACGTGGGATGCGACCAGCGGAAAAGTGTATTCCTCTGAAAGGGTCTCCCCGGTGTCTGTGGTGACAGCCGTCCTGCTCATGTCGCTGTTGAAAACGAATCCGATGTCGGACTTGAGATGCCCGATTATTGATTTCACCTGGAAGCTGCTTCTGGGACGCGGTTCCGGATCGTGGGTTAAAATGCCCGTGGGCGTATCGTTGATGGGAATAAGTTCTATTCCGAGCCGCGATGCGAAACTTCCCGAGAGGTTCGACCCCGGGCCGTTGCAGAAGTCGGCTATGACTTTGAATTTTTTCGATGCAATCAGGCGCGTGTCTACAAGACTGCAGAGCTTGTCTAAATATTTCTCCGAGGCCTTCTCCGGAATCGCCTCGACTTTGCCCATCCTGTTCCATGGGCAGTTCCTGAAGCGTCCGTTGTGATAGATATCAAGAAATTCCTGAGTCCGTCTGCTGTTGAGATATGCCCCGCTTTCATCGAGCGGGACGACTGCGTTCCATTCGGACGGATGATGGCCCGCCCCTATAAGAAGCCCGCCGTCGGCCTTGAGACTTGAAACCAGAAACTGCAGGGCCGGTGCAGAGCAGAGTCCGGCGTCGAGGATTTTGCAGCCGCAGCTCAGGAGGGCCGAGGTCACGGCGTTGTGGACCATCGGCGAAGAAATGCGGCTGTCGCGGCCAATGACAATTTTTCCGCCGTCGACATAGGTGCCGAACGCGGAAGCGAAATTGATGACAAGCGTCGGCGTGAGTGCAGAACCTATCTGCCCCCTCATTCCCGCAGAACCTAACCGCAAAGACTGCATAAAAACCCCCGAACATTAACCGCTAAACTAAGTCGCAAATCAACGATTTCAACGATTTCAACGATTTCAACGATTTCAACGATTTCAACGATTTCAACGATTTCAACTCGACCGATCACTGATCACTGATCACTGCCCGTCCTCCGCCCTCCGCACTCCGCCGTCTGCTAACACGCCTATTCCCTTATCTTCAGAATCTTACGCACGACTTCCTTTATCTTCTCGCTGTCATGACGGACCAGATCGGTCTCGTGCCCCACATCGGCGATAATTATTTTCGCCTTGGTTATTCCTTCAATCTTCTTTATTTCCCTAAGCGATACTGGCAGCTGGCCGCGGGCCTCATATATCTTCCGCGCCCGGCTCGACAATTTTGTCTTCGAGACAATCACATAATCCAGATGGTCGCCGCCCAGATACTTGACAATCTCCCTGACATGCTCATATACGCCGTAATGCGAAGTTTCCCCGGGCTTGGTCATGAGATTGCAGATATAGACTTTCTTCGCTTTTGTTTTCGCGATGGCCTCCGGAATGTATTCCACTATCAGGTTCGTGATGACGCTGGTGAACAGGTCACCTGGCCCGATGACAACCAGGTCGGAGTTCAATATGCTAGAATAGGCGTCGACATTGCACTCGGCCTTTGGCTCATGCCAGAGATCATCAATCCTGAGATCGGGATGCCGTCCCTCGGCCTTGTCAATCCTGCTCTCGCCGGTGATGACCATGCCGTCCTCAAACCTGGCGCTGAGCTTCACATACGTGTCTGTCACAGGCACGACAATTCCCTGTATGTTCAATATGTCGCCGAAGCATTTGACCCCCTCCTTCATCGAACCCTTTATTTCATAGAGGGCTGTCAGAAAGAGATTTCCCAGGTTATGACCTTTAAAGGCTTCGCCGCCGGCTTTGAACCTGTGCTGCAGCACTTCGCTCATAAGAATCGGCACATTCGCAAGGGCCACAAGATTCTGACGCACATCACCCGCCGGCAGTATCCCGAAAGACTCCCTTAACTTGCCGGTGGAACCTCCGTCATCCGTCATGGCCACTATCGAGCTCAGCAGGACGTTGGGCAGTTTTTTCAACCCCATGAGGGTGCCGAACAATCCTGTTCCCCCGCCTATGCAGACGATTCTCCTCTTCTGATAGTAGCAGGAGTTTATCCGCAGTATGAATTCCCGGATATTGTACGGTTTGGATATGAAATCCGCAGCGCCCATCCTCTTCGCCTCGTCAATAACACCCAATGCAGGCGCCGATGAGGAAAATATGAAATCCTTTTTGGAATCCTTAAGGATCCCGAGGATCTCCAGACGCTTCTGCCCGCAGTCCCCTGAAAATGAATCATTGTCGAAGAGCGCGCAGGCGGCATCGCTGCCGGCAAGCGCCCTTTTGACCTCACTTGGACTGGAAACAAT
>JBAZRS010000177.1:0-2253 GCA_041662825.1 Victivallales bacterium
TCTCCCTGAAATCTGCCAGGCCGTATTCTTTCACAGGATCGAACTCCAGGACTTCCTCGATGTCATTGAACGGGCATACTGCGGACTGCCTTTCGTCGCTGCCGTTTGCGGCGTAAACCGCATGTCCCATGTCTGTCACCCTTCCGGTTTTCGCCCAGTCTACCGGACCGTGGTTGATGCACCAGAGGAAATCAACGTCGAATGTATTGTTGAGGCTGCTGACATTGAATTTCTTTTTCAATGTCTCATGGTAGTCCAGGGAATATTCCGTATGCGCAAAGCCGTCTTTAGAAATCAGAGAAATATTGTCCATCGCGAGTTTTCTGCTCATCTCCGCCCTCCCGTATAATATCTTTGTTGTCAGTTCTATGCCTTAAGCGTATGGAAATCCGAAATTCGAAGCACGAAATTCGAAACAGCTTTTAAATTCGAAGTTTTAAAATTTCAAACATTTGAGTTTCATGTTTTATTGTTTCGTATTTCGATATTCGGATTTCGAATTTAGTTTTTAGTTCTTTATCTTAAAGTAATATTGATATCTCATTTGAATATGTATTATATTAAGAAACATTTATACAAATCTATGAATATAATAACAGACAGCCTTAAGTTAAATATACTAAACGGCAATCTCACCGACTGCGGTGTGAGCTGGGCGAATGCCGGGCGAAGCATCATCACGGATCCTTTCAACAGGATGTACTGGGTGAAGTCCGGATACGGATATGTTGAACATCACGGGATAACTTATCGTCTTGTCCCCGGCAGGCTCTATCTGATACCGGCATACAGCCCGGGGCGCTACTGGTGCAGCGCTGAAATGAAGCTTTGCTGGTGCCATTTCACAGCCTCCGTGCTTGCCAATGCGGAACTGTTCGGCCTGTTCAAATGTGAATATGAAATGAAAATTTCCGAGGGGAAAATGTCTTTGACCGGGCATCTGTGGGACATTATTCTCAAATCGTTCCGCTCCGGCAATATCTCGGATTCAACCGCCGTAGACGGCGCGCTGCGCCTGCTTCTGTCCTTTTTCCTGGAGACAGCTGATGCCGCTGAACTTAAGCAGGGGAGGGAGGTGTTTGAAAAATTCTCTCCCGCATTCAAGCACATCGAGGAGAATATTTCAAAAGAGATTAAAATCTCGGAACTTGCCCGTACGGTGAACCTTCAGGAGAATTATTTCACGAATCTGTTTACGAAATATTTCAAGACGAGTCCTGTCAGATATGTGAACCTCCAGAAGATAAAGCATGCCCAGAAGCTGATGTATAACAGTTCGCTTTCGCTCAAGGAGATCGCGCAGCAGACAGGTTTCAGCAATGAATTCTACTTCTCCCGGGTCTTCAGGAAAACCGCAGGAATGCCACCCGGGGAATTTCGCAGAAGAAGTTCCAAGCCTCACCCGTAAGGATGCCAAGGTATGGCGTTTTCGACCTGTCCACCGTAGCTTTAGCGAAGGAGGATGAAAACACCTCGGGAGCCAGTTTCATCGAAACTGGCATACTGAAAACATCGCAAAAACATTTGCTGTGATTTCTCGTAAGGGGCCAAGGTATGGCTGGGATGGATCCAGCTTAAGCAACTTTTGTCGGTCAACGAAATCAGGATTAATGTGTATCGCCGCCCTGCGGGGGCTTAATATTATATTTTATTATTCATCATCCCCACGCTTACCCGGCTTCGCTGAGCCTATGCCGTGGCTGACGTATGGGGCTTCCGCCTTCGCAAGGAAGCTACGGCGTGACAAGACAATATGTCGCCCTCTGCAATGGCTGAATATAAAAGGCAGTTCACTTCTTCCTGTAATAGCCTCCGCAGGAGGTTTAATAATGTAGCCCAAAGGCGTAAGCCTTGGGAGAATGAGGATCACATAAAAGATAACAAGCCCCCGCAGGGTGGCGACACTTAAGTTGGGGGGCATTCGGTATGCCTGTCGTCTGTCTCTCCGGGCGGGAACATGCTGGTTTTCTTATCTTGAGATGCTTGCTTTATACCCTACCTTTGACTACCTTTCCGACATTATGCAAGTCAAAATTCCCAAATCTAAACTGCTTAACGGATTTACAATCGTAGAGCTTCTTGTAGTGATAGCGATAATAGCGGTTCTCGCAGCCATGCTTTTTCCCGTGATGGGCAAGGCCAAGGAGAAGGCCTGGAAATCAGCCTGCCTGGGAAATCTCCGTCAATTGGGTATTGCCGTTCACGCATATGCGGGAAGCAATGCCGACTATCTCCCCATGTCGGTCCGCATTG
>JBAZRS010000177.1:2263-9425 GCA_041662825.1 Victivallales bacterium
TCCGGCATCCATAAACAACATTCTCGACCTGCAATCAAGGAAAGTCTTTGAATGTCCCGCCGACTCTGAAAAAAAATACGACGGGAAAACTTATTTTGAAAGATATGGGAGCAGCTATGAATGGAATGCATGGCTCAGCGGGAAAAGGATAGATAAATCTGAAATAGGCATTCTGAACCTGCAGATCAGCGTGCCGATGATGGGTGACGCGAACAACTACCATGGGAAATCAGGCAGGAACTATGTGTACTCCGACGGCAGCGTAAAAGAAACACTGGAGATTTCAATTGAGTGATGCCGCCATAAAAGTCAGGGGTGTGAGAAAGGCCTACGGCAAATCCGTAGCGCTGAAGAATCTCGATCTGGATGTCAAATCCGGTGTTGTCTACGGATTTCTCGGCCCCAACGGCGCAGGCAAGACCACGCTCATTAAAATCCTGCTCGGGTTATCAATGCCTGACACCGGGGAAGTCGAGATTTTCGGGAAAGACCTTTTCCTCGAAAGGAACAGCATCCTGAAAAACATCGGCGCCGTAGTCGAGTCCCCGGCTTTTTTCGACTATATGACAGCCTATGAGAACCTTTTTTACCTTACACGCCTGTCCGGAAGGATTGAAAAGAATAAAATCAAGGAGGCGCTGGATACCGTAGGGCTGAATGATGTCGGCAATAAAATGACAGGGGCTTTTTCCTACGGGATGAAACAAAGGCTAGGCATTGCAAACGCCCTTCTTCCCGAAAATAAACTGATCTTTCTTGACGAGCCCACCAACGGACTCGACCCGCACGGGATTCTGGGAGTAAGGAAACTAATAAAAAGACTCTGCACTGAGAGGGGAATCACTTTTTTCATATCAAGCCATCTCCTCTCCGAAGTGGAGCAGGTCTGCGATTATGTTACCATCATCGACAAGGGGGAGAAGATATGCGAGGCCCGGGTCTCGGAACTTGTCGACAGACAGGCGAGAATTCAGATTAAGACACCTGATTCGGACAGGATTTCAGTTTTTCTAAAAGATAACAATATTGAGGTGTATGACGAGAAGAGGAGAGGGGAAAGTTCGGTTTTCCTTGTGAAAGGCACGGAGGAGTCTATTCCGGAACTTAACAGGAAACTGGTTGCGTCGGGCATAAGCATAATGAAAATAGGGAAACACAATGACACCCTGGAGGAGATATTTGTCGAATTTACGGGAAAAAACAGAACAGATTCTGCTTCTGACAGATTTTGAGCTCAGGAAACTCTTCAGGCAGAAGCAGGGATATGCGGGACTGGCGGTGATCATACTGCTTGTAGCCCTCTGCTCCGTCGGCGTGTACATGCGGATGCACAACCCGCATCACGGGACGGAGAAATTCCAGGGCCAGATGATTAAGGAGCTGGTGAACGGAATTTCCTTTTCCATGACTGTTCTCCTGCCGGGGATTTATATTCTGCTTCCGATGGTGATAGGGATTTTTGCCGCCGGCTCGTTCGCCGGCGAATTGCAGAATGGGCAGATGCGGACAGTTTCATTGCGCTCAGTCCCGAGATTCAGTATTGTGCTTGCCAAATTCATTTCCCTTTCAGTTTACTCCTATGCCCTGCTCGGGCTGATGCTTGCTGTAAGCTATGCCGCAGGAGCGTTCATATTCGGCCCCAAAGGCGACATCCTGATTTTCGGCCCGGCTTTTCTCGGTAAAGGTTCGGAGATCTTCATAATGAGCAGCGATGTGGCTTTCCAGAGACTCTTTCTTTCATATTTCTTCGCAGGATATGCCCTGATTTCCATAACGGCGATGTTCCTGATGTTCTCCGCCATATTCAGGAAAATGACCATGGCGGTTGTCGTTCCTCTGGGGATTTATTTCACCAGCTACATCCTCGGAGTTCTCCCGTTCATGGAGAACATCCAGCGTTTCCTGCCGACACGCTACATCATGATCTGGAAATACACCTTGGCCCAGGATATCATGTGGGATTCAATGACCGGAGACGGGATCTTTCTCGCACTTTACACAATATGCTATCTTGTCATCGCCGCAGTCGTTATGAATTCCTCGGACCTGTGAGCTTGACTCGAAACTGATGGCGGGTGAAGAGATATACCGAGTCTCATTAAATGGAAAAAGAACGCGTCAGCAGAGTGACGCGGCTACAATTGGGAATTTTCTGTAGCCACGTCACTCTGCTGACGTGCTCTTTGAATGCAGCTTGGCGTTAAGCTGTGTGTGACGGCTGATTTGGATTTTAACTTCCATTGATGTTTAAACTGCCGTTACAGGGAATTGAGTCCGGTCATTATCTCATTCACAAGAGGATCCATCAGATTCCGTTCCTGGCTTGTGAACTCGGTATAATAAAAATCCAAAGATCTCTTGAAACGCTTTTTCCCTTCAGCACTATTCATGTCGGCTTTAATCTTTTCCCTCTCCTTATCGCTGAGTTTTGAAAATCCTTTTCTGACTTCAGCCACCATCGAATCGATCTTTTCGCGTTTCTGCTCATCGCTAAGGTTCTTGGTTTTCTCCCTTGCCTGACTGAGGCGTTCGCGCATGATTTCGGTCATAAGCCTTTCGCGTGTTTCAGGCTTTAGCTTGTCCATGATATTGCGAAATTCGCGGCGCGTCTCGGGATCATCGTTGCCAGGTTCGCCTGAAAGGATGATTCCTTTAATCTTGTTGTATTCCTGCTCTTCCGGATCCGGGCGCATCACCCCGTAGAGCACAAGACCGGCAAGCAGAAGCGAGAATCCTGTCAGAATGACAAGGCGGTGTCTTTTGACTTTGGATAGACTGTTCATAGATAAAAGCTAGAATAGGTCGCTGAATGGAATCCAGAAGAACTGGAAGAATTCCGGACCGACTCCAAGGAACGGACCTATCCCCGGAATCCATAAAACGCCAGTCCTGAAGTCGCTGGACCTGGGTGTCACGCGGTCTTCATAGCCGATTACCAGATCCATGTTGAACGTGGTCTCATACTGAAGCCTTTTCCCAAGACTGTCGTATACCGAGTCACGGAACAGCACAAACACCGGGAAAAGAATTGTTACCGTACGCACACCGTAACTGGGTTCCGGTTTGAAAGTGCCGAGCGTAGACCAGTAGAAAACCGGAAATATGGGATACACTTTAGAGGACCATTTGTTGGTGGAGAGAGCTTTTCCG
This sequence comes from Victivallales bacterium, assembly GCA_041662825.1. Classification (GTDB taxonomy): domain Bacteria; phylum Verrucomicrobiota; class Lentisphaeria; order Victivallales; family GWF2-50-93; genus GWF2-50-93. Next base: position 5,414 of record JBAZRS010000177.1, read on the forward strand.
TCGTAGGTGATGCACATGAAGGAACTGTCTTCAGGGATTGTCTTCGCAAATTCCATGGTCGGTTTTGACATTTCCGGCCCGCCAACCCTCTGGTTCAAAGTCCCGCAACCCGCCAGTGCCGACAGCAACGCAGTGCCAACGATGAGAGCAATGATTTTTCGCATTTTCATTTCCTCCTTGTTTGACATTAAAATATCGTTCCGTCTGATAAAAGGCAAGGGAAAGCATTAGACATAGAGTTCGCCATCTCGGCAAAGACTTTAAAAGTAACTCAGGCATTCCTGCCCGAGATCTTTTTGGAAGAGGACGGGAGGATGAGCAGGGAACGCGGAATAATTTCACTACTCTAACGGTATACCAAGAGTAAAAAAGACAAAGGCAAGATGTTTATCCGCCGCAGGCGCACCATAGGCGATTAGTGCCTGTGCTACATTTACTTTACAAAACCAGCCGCCACAATATTGATCTTCCTGCCGTTTGAAAGCGTAAGCGTAACCTGTTTCGCCGTGACATCGGAGTATTTGACACCAACAACATCGGTGGATCCATTATCCCAACCTGCGAGAATCGCAAGAACCTCGAGCTGTTCCCTAGCAAGAAGGGAGATATTATACCCGTCAGTGGCTTCGTCAGGACTGCTCAAAGACGCTACAGCAATTATTCCTATACAGTCTCCATTTATCGCAAGTTCCTGGGTTTCGTCGATAATGCCTGCCGACTTCAGAGCGGTAAGGACATCAGCCTTCCTCGATGTTTCAACATGAACAACAAATGGAACTGTCGATAGTGCTGATGCGGTTGTAGTATCATTTCCGACACCTGCGCCCTCTACGCCGTAGAAGTACATGTAGAGGCCTTCGTCAAGCTTAGATGTAAGTTGATCGTCATTCCCAGCCTTCACTAGCGTGCTGTTAATCCACATCGTCTCATAAGTGTCGCCAGGACTTACTGTCCCCTTGGTATTCCAGCCGTTGCGGATGTCCAGGAATGTCTGGAGTCCCATAATATCGGCCTGCAACGGCACCGGAACCGGTGTCGCCGGCAGATATGCCGAGAAGTCGAAGTAGTTGTTCGTTTCAAGACATCCCTTGCGCGTGGCTACAGTATGGCTTGCAGTTCCTTTGGCGGTGTCCGGCATCTCCACAAAGAAGAAGTCAAACGTGTGTTCGCCCTCGGTGCTGATCGGCGTCGAATATGAGAATATCCCCTTGGCGTCAGTTTTCGTCAGGGAGCTTGTCAGCCCGGTGATCGGGTTCCTCACCTGAACTGCGATGTTAGGGATTCCGGTGCTGTCCCCGTCGACAACCTTGCCCTTGAACGTTGCTGTGAACGGAACTGCAAGATTGTTCGACGGAACCTGCGTCAGGACTATATCCGCCACGGAATAGCAGTTCACAGTTAGCGTGACACCAGAATAGGAGGTAAATCCGTAGAGCAGGAAGTACCAGGTTCCTGCGGAGGGATTGCCGACCGTCAGTATCTCATTTGTCTTGTTTTCCACGCCCTTCGCATTGTAGGAGGCGGTCGTCGGAAAGTTAGCAAACTTCGCATACAAGTCACAGTCATTCTTTAGCGTTGTACTGTTAGTGCCGTCTAGTGTCGCCACAAGTCTGGTGGTTCCAACAGGGACATCGACCGAATAATATGCGCTGCTCTTCAGCAGGTTGGCGATATTTTCCACACTGCCCACATAAGGAGTTGCTGTAGGGGTGAAACTGCCTGACGCCTTGCCAGTTGCGCCTGTGATGCTGAAGGCGCTGTCGTATTTGTAGACTACAGGGACTCCTGAACCGTATTTCGCTTTGACTTTGTAATAGTAAGGAGTGTTTGGCGTAGCCTGTGAATCCTCGTATTCCAGAGATACGACGGCGTTCCCGACTTTTGTCGGATTCTGTGTGAACTTGGTGTCTGTGTAGCGCCAGACATCGTAGGCTGTTGCACCGGGAACCGCCGTCCAGGTTACGACAATCCTGTTAGAATACGTGCCATTGCTGGCCGTGACTGTCGCAGGGCCTTTCTTTGACAGGCATCCGTCATTGGGTTTGCTGATTACCGTAGTGGAGTTGGCGTTCTTCGCCGCTATCCAGTAGTAATATTTCTTCACGACTAGAACCCCATTGGCATCAACCGGTGGAGCTATATCAACGCCGAGATCATCTAGGAAGAGGGCGGTAGTCTCGCCCAGAGGCGTGTCGCTAAGCAATGGTGCTGGTGCAGCTGTATCCGTGCGGAAAACAAGGTATGATGTCGCACCTGTGACCTTCGCCCACGAAACGCGGATTTTGTCGAAGTACGTGCCGTCGGAGGCCGTGATGGCTCCTGGAACTGCCGGAGCCTTCGCCACATACCCGGAATTCCCGGCGCTGTACTTGACCGAAGGGCCTATCGAGTTCCTGGCCTTGGCAAAATAGAAGTAGGTTATCCCGTATTCGGCAGTGTTGTCCTCGAAGATGCAGTCTGTGATTTCTCCGATCTTTTTAAAGTCTTCTCCTGCCGTGGCGTTCACGGCTGTGTTCCTGTAAATCTCATAACTTGTCGCACCGGGCACGGCTTTCCATGTGACATGCACGCGATCCTCGTATGTGCCGTCAGTTGCGGAGATCACAGGAGCTGCCGGAACAGCAGTCTGCTTGCTGTATTTCGCCAGCAGGCTGAGTCCGGAATAATCCGTCTGCCCGTAGAGATGTATTATCCAATCACCCTTTGCCGGCCTATTTATCTGCACAAACTCATAGTTGCTTCCGCCTACCACGCGTTTTACAATGTTCCTGAGAGGGTCAACTATGTCAAAGTCGCAGTTCCCGGAACCGCCTGAAATCTTAATCTCAAGAAGTGTCTGGAAAGTGTCTGGAATATTTATTGAATATGTCTTTACAGATCCCTCGTATCCGATAATATTCACAATAGCCGTCCCGTTCTTGAGAGCTATTGTCCCTGTTTGCATCGTCTCTCCCTCCGCAGGCCCGGCGAATTCGCTCTTGAGTCCGGAATCGGCAACTGCCCTTACCCAGTAATAGGAATGGTAATATCCGGCTACGGTAAATGTGTCTTCATAAGTTGTACCCGTGACATCCGCTGTATTTATCTTTGTTGCCAACTCTATGTTGGAGACATCACTGCGGAATATCTCGTAATTCTTCGCCCCTGTTACCGCATCCCAGGTCAGGATGACTTTTTTGTCATATAGTCCTTTTGTTGCAGCCAGACTTGCAGGCGCATCAAGCCCGTCTATGCCGTATGAGACTGACAAAACGGTTCCGCTATAGTCGTCACGGGCGCAAATCATAACGTACCAGTCCCCGTCCAAGGGGTTAAGCACGGTTATTCTTTCAGGCATGCCTGAACCGTTCGTCGACCTGTAGTTATACATCTGGACTGTTGGCTGAAGACCATGTCTCAGATAGAGGTCGCAGTCGCCAACCACATTCTTCAGTTCAACTGTCAGGTACTTCTGCCCCGCAAGGCCTTTTATGACAAATATTTTTTCCCCGCCGACTTTGTCCGTCAGGTTGTATATGGACGAAGCGTCCGTAAAAACGTTGGTCCGGAAATTCGCGGTGAACGTAGCATCGGCAGTTAAATTGGTCTCTTTTCTAGTCAATGTATTCAGGCCATCGCTCCATCCAAGGAAATAGCAGTCCTGGTTGGGAACGGCCGTCACACTCGTCCCGTCCGCCCCATATTCTATTGTCTGGCTCGCTTTGCCGGAAATGCTTCCGTTTACGGCAAGATACGTTAGCGTATGCACGTCTATTGCGAATGTCGCAGTTACTGAAAGACCCGCAGACACATTGCCGTCGGTTCTCTCTGCGGTCATCACATCGTCACTCCATTTGACGAAATGATAGCCGGTGTCCGGAATTGCCTTGACAAGGGATCCGGAGTCGCCCTTATGCACATGCTGCGGACTGTTTCCAGAGATGCTTCCTTTCGCCCCCGCCGCATATGTAAGCGTGTAGGGAATCGAGAGGACACCGTCGGAAAGATTGAGGGGCAGAGGAGCGCCGTCGTC
>JBAZRS010000178.1:0-9394 GCA_041662825.1 Victivallales bacterium
GGTAACACCGTGCGGATTGAGCTGGCCATCCTGCTCCTTGCGGAAGGAGTTCTTGGAAGTGCCGTCGATCTCGAGCCGGATTGACAGTGAACCGTCTGACACCGCCTCTGTCACATCCAGTGTGAATCCGGGCGCCGCCATCGGGACGATCGGCTGCTTCAGGGCCGCCTCTTTCCCGTCCAGGAGCAGACGCGCCTCCGGCAGGATGCCCCAGAACCAGTTTTCCGCGTCAAAGACAAGATCAACATGTCTGCCTTTCCAGGCTGCGGGAACGCTTATCGTCTTTTCAAATGCCGCCTTCGCGTTTTCCGGCAGGCCGAGTGTGCCGAATGCGCCCAGGCGGACGACTTTGTCGGGCTGACCGGCCACCTTCAGCGTCCAGCCTTCCGAAAGAGGCAGCAAGTCTTCAGGCGCAGTTATCGTTTGCGGCTTAAGTTTTTCAGGAATCGGCGGAAGCGCGCGCCAGATCTGCGCCTGTGTCTGGAACCAGTCAAAAGCCGAACGCGTGATATCCGCCCTCGGCGCCACGAAGACGCGCGACTGCATCACCTCGTAGTCGGCGGGAGGAAGAGTGAGTTTCCCGTCCTTATATGAGACCTTGACTTTCGGGTGGCCGAGCGCGCTGATCTCCACCAATTCGGAAAGAGGCGCTTCGCGGCGGATGCTGACAGTGGCGTTTTTGACATCGTTGTCCTTCCTGTTGATGCGGGCCACCGGGTACAAGTCATAGACTCCGTTTTTGCTGCGCCAGCGTTCCGCCCAGATTTCCCTTTCACCGGTCCAGCTGTCACGCGGCACACCGAGGGACGTGAGGAATTCATCGAGCATGGCGCCGCGGCGTTCATCGTTCAGCGAAACTCCTGCGACATCCTTCATCCTTGTATAGAAAGGTGTTCCCAGCAGGATGAAACGGCCTTTTCCCTCGCGCACATCGGCAATGGCCATGGTCCCGTCGTCCCAGTTTGCGACCGGACGGACATTGCCCGCCTTTGAGGCGATGCTCACTGCGCCGCTATGCTCCTTTCCGAGATAGTCTACGGAGACGCCGCTGCCTTCGATCTCTTTGCCCCGGAGGCTTGGCAGAAGGTCCTGGCTGTCGTTAAAACGCATTTTTGCGATAGGCCATTTATGAAAGTTTTCGCCAGTGATGTATTTAGGCGTGACTGTGAGGCCCCATGATTTTGCCAGCAGCCAGGAATCCCCGAGGGAGGGCGAATGCCGCCCGGTGTGGTATTGCGCGATGAAGATTCCGCCGCTGGCGACATAGCGCTTGATTCCCGCAATATCATTGTCGTCCATGAGGACGGTCCCGTCGTCGATCACCATGGGGAACTTATCGATAATCCCGTTCAGGATGTCCGGCACCTCGATGTAAGCGAAATTGCGTCCGACACCCTGCAATGTTCCCCTGCCGATATCCCAGTTCCAGGGCTCGGAGAAACCGAGGCGTGTGGCGCGCGTGGAGCGCAGGACGGCGATCGGAGGTGTTGGCAGATTCATCTTGCCGATGCATCTGATGAGCTCGATGTTCTTGTCAAACCAGTCTCCTACACCGGGTGTGTCCCGGTAATGCCTGACACCGAAGACAAGGTCCACGGCGTCATTGCCGTACATGAGATAGAAAGTGATATTCCTCTGAATTCCCGCCGCGTCCTTCGGAGGCCCGCCCTGTTCGCAGCTCCACGGGAGGCCGTGGCTTTTTGCGAGACGTGCGCCGGTCATCGGGGCCCAGTAGCCGCCGGCCCCGCCGGTATCGTGCTGGTAGGCGCCGTAGCGTTCACTAAGAGGCGTGGTCATGTCAAGCAGATTGATGGTGGCCATCATCTTGAGCGGCCTGTAAGGGTCGGAGCTGCGGCTTGCGCGGAGTGCGGATTCGATTTTCCCGACGATCAGCCAGGCGTCGAAATTGACACCGTCGAACCAGAGACGGTTCTCTGCCTCAGTCATGTCCGGATATTTGCGGAAAGGGGTGGCGTTCAGGAAACAATATCCGGGGATCGGTGTGCCGTGCGTGTTCAGCACAATCTGGTTTTCCCCGTCCCTGACGGCGTCACCGGCGCTGAAGCACTGGTCGAAATCGCCTCTCTCCCCGCTGACGGCCTTAAGTTTCTTCCCGTTGATCCAGGCGCTGAAGACAGGAGTCTGATTGCCGTGGTAGGCGTCGCGGGATATGTGAAGGAACTGGAAGGCGGCCTTTTTTCCGGGAGCCACAGTGAATGACCGGCGCATCCAGAAGTCGGGCTGAGTCTCCTTGGCTTCCCCTTTCAACTTCTTCGGCGTGTAAAGCAGGATCATCGGATCGTTGCAGTCACCCTCGACCCAGTCGGCCGGAGCTTTTGCCGGGTCGGCCCAGCCCTGCGCCTCCCCTTTGCGCCCGGTATCCTCATGCATCTGCCATTTGCCGCGCAGATCGAGACAGGTGGACTGGTTCCAGCCGATGAAGTCGCCCGGCCGCGGAACTTCCACTTCGTCCCAGGAACGGTAGAACTTGCCATCGCCCCTGTGCAGTTTCCCCACGGTGGCGAGATCCATTTTCAGTTCGGTGCCCAGATAATCCTTCCAGAGTTGCTTGATTCCCGGAGTACCCAGCGCCGACGCCAGGATATCGATGCCCGCCTGCGGTATCTCGGTGCAGCCGTGCATCCCGACATAATTCGGATCATCCTTGAGCAGATCCCCGATGCGTCTGCGCAAATCAAAAATATAAGGGTCGGTGGCCGGTACCGGCTCTAAGGCGTATGCAGAGGCATTTTTCTCCTGGTGCATCCATGGCGAGGTCACGGTCCTGCCCTGTTCCGGAATCACATAGGGGAGCGGATTTATATTCCAAAGCCATTCATGACTCGCCGGAAAAAAGAGCACACGGTATGCGAGATCGTATTTGGCGGCCATCGCCTTATGCCAGTCGAATACCGTAGTGTCGACAGTGCCCGGACCGACAAGGCGCGACTGAGTGGGGGAAAGCGTGCACATGGTGAGCTTGCGGTCGCGCAGCCATTCGAAATCTGACGGGAGGGTGTACTGGCCGCCGCCGCCGCCGATCCATACTCCGGGCCCCGCGTTGTCAAAACAGTCGAGCCATCTCGGATAGGCTTTTTCCGGAACCGGCTTCCAGGACGCGGCATTGCAGTCCTTGACGAGGCGCGACAGCGCATCCCTGTCCGGGGCGTAGAGCTCATGGAACTTTGAGCCGTCGATTCCCAGGAGCCAGAATCCGGTGCCGCCCAGCTCCAGCACCGTGCCCGGCAATTTGCTGCCGGCGACCGCTTTCAGGTCGCCGAATCCGAGTAAATCAGCAAGACGTTTCGAGGCGCATACTTTCGCATGGTCAAGATCCTGCGCTTAGAAGGTCGTCCAAGAGGCGTCCTTCTTTTCGCCGAGGCGGCGCAACGTCACTTCGACATTGCCGAAGCCGCGGGCATCGGCTTTGAATGTCTCTCCCTTATCCGGCACCCCTGCTCCGGAAGCGACAGGCATGTTGAAAAATCCCGCACAGATCACCACCGCTGCAAGTGCACCCTGCAGGCCGTATCTTTTCAGTTTTATGATTTTCATCTTTCCCTTCTGTTATTACCTTTATAAATTAGGCGGCCATGGGCCGGAACTTTTGACTTGGTTATTCTTTGCATTTTAATCTTACGTCAGGCGCTCCGGCCTGACCTTGGATGTGCTGTAACTTGTTACAGCCTTGTTCCGCGAAATTCATTTCGCGGTGTTACCTACTTCTAGGACGGAATAAATTCCGTCGTTAAAAGCGGCAATGAATTGCCGCACTCCAAGTGCGAATTTCGCAATTCGCAGAAGATAGAGTTTAAAAATTAATAGTGTATATCCATAAACTTTAAAATTCCTTAACTGCTTGCTTAATTCGTCCACTGCAGGTTCAGGTCCGGCACCGTTCCCTCGTAGGGGCGGTTCCAGGCTGCGACATAGCGTACGGCCGGCACCCAACGCACAACATTTTCACTGCCGTCTTTCTTTACGAGACCGCTTACGTCCAGGCGTTTCATCCATGGCGGCGTCTGCAACACCTGTCCGTTGATCGTCAGGAATCCGAGATGCTTCGGCGATTCCAGGAAGAGGCGCTTCGCGGGCCATGTCTTGGGCAGTGTGAAGATTGTCTCAAGATAAATGCATTTGATCTTGTCCCCGGGCTTGGTCGGCTGGAACCTGTTGAACGCGGACGCCGCCTGCCAGGGTCCCGCCAGAGGCTCTGACTTCACCGCAGGCATGGTGGATTGCAGATAGAAGAGGCCTGTGACACCGTGCGGCTTGGCCTGGCCGGTCTTCGCCTTGTTCATCATGCTTTTGCTTGTGGCGTCGACTTCAAGCTGTATTGCAAGCGAACCGCTGGATGCGGCCTCGGTCACATCGGCGGAAAATCCCGGAGCGGCTTCAGGCACGATCGGTTGTTTCATTGACGCCGCTTTCCCGTTCACGAGCAGCTTCCCATGAGGAAGAATGCCCCAGAACCAACCTTCCGCGTCAAACACAAGGTCGACATGTCTGCCCTTCCAGGCTCCCGGAACGGCAATCGTCTTTTCAAATGTCGCCTTCGCGTTTTCCGGCAGGCCGAGTGTCCCGAAAGCGCCCATGCGGACCACCCTGTCCGGCTGGCCTTCGACCTTCAGTGTCCAGCCGTCCGCCAGCGAAAGCATATCTTCTGGCGTGGGTATGACCTTCGGCTTGCTCGCCTCCGGAATGGGAGGAAGCGCACGCCATATCTGCGACTGGGTCTGGAACCAGTCGAAAGCCGAACGCGTGATATCCGCCCGCGGCGCCACAAAGACCCGCGACTGCATCAGCCCGTAGTCGGCGGCCGGAAAAGTGATCTTTCCATCCTTGGATGTGACCTTGACTGCGGGATGGCCGAGTGCGCTGATTTCCACCACTTCGGAAAGGGGCGCCTCGCGCCGGAGACTGACAGTTGCGTTTTTGACAGGGTCGCCGTTCCTGGTCATCCGCGCGACCGGATAGAGGTCGAATACGCCGTTCTTGCTGCGCCAGCATTCCGCCCAGACTTCAGGCAGTCCCGTCCAACTGTCGCGAGGGACGCCGAGCGCCGTGAGGAACTCATCGAGCATGGCACCGCGGCGTTCATCGTTCACCCAGACTCCGGCGACATCCTTCATCCTGGTGTAGAAAGGAGTTCCCAGCAGTATGAAATGGCCTTTGCCCTCACGCACATCGGCGATGGCCATTGTACCGTCGTCCCAGGTTGATACCGGACGGACGTTTTCAGCCTTCGAGGCGATGCTCACAGCGCCGCTGTGCTCCATGCCGCGAAAGTCCACTGCAACACCGCTGCCTTCGATCTCCTTGCCGCGTAGGCTCGGTAGAAGTTCCTGTTCCTTGGAGAAACGCATCTTGGCGAGAGGCCATTTATTGAAATTTTCATCCGACATATATTTCGGAGTGACAGTCAGGCCCCAGGCCTTGGCGAGCTCCCATGAATTGCCTTTTGTCGGCGAATGCCTTCCTGTGTGATGCTGGGCGATGAAAATTCCGCCGCGCCTGACATAGTTTTTTATTCCCTCTATGTCCTTTTCGTCCATGAGCACGGTGCCGTTGTCGATGATCACGGGGAATTTGTCGATGATCCCGTTCAGGATGTCTGGAACCTCAATGTAGGCGAAATTCCTTCCGACGCCCTGTAGTGCGCCGCGGCCGATGTCCCAGTTCCAGGGTTCCGCAAAACCGAGACGTGTTGCGCGGGTTGAGCGCAGAACACCTATCTTAGGCATGGGCAGGTTCATCTTCCCGATACACTGCATAAGTTCAATGTTCTTGTCTATCCAGGCCGACACATCGGGTTTGTCCCGGTAATGGGATGCCGCAAACACCAGATCGACCGCATCGTTTCCGTACATCAGATAAAAAGTCATCGCACCCTGCATGTCTGCCGCCGTGCTCGGAGGTCCGCCCTGTTCGCAGCTCCATGGGAGGCCATGGCTTTTTGCGAGACGTGCGCCGGTCATCGGGCACCAGTAGCCGCCTGCGCCGCCGGTGTCGTGCTGGTATGCACCGTAGCGTTCGGAAATGGGTGTTGTCATGTCAAGCAGATTGATGGTGGCCATCATTTTGAGCGGCCGGTTGGGATCGCCGCTACGGCTTGCGCGCAGTGCGGCTTCGATCTTGCCGACGCGCAGCCAGGCGTCAAAATTGACTCCGTCGAACCAGAGGCGATTTTCCGTTTCCGTCATCAGCGGATATCTGCGGAACGGTGTGGAATTCAGGAAACAATATCCGGGGATCGGTGTACCGTGGGTGTTCAGCACAATCCGGTTTTCCCCGTCCTTGAGTGCGCCGGCGACAGTAAAGCACTGGTCGAAGCCGCCTTTTTCCTGGGTGTTCGACTCAAGTTTTTTCCCGTTTATCCAGATGTCGAAAAGCGGAGTGTGGTTCCCGTGATACACATCGCGGGAGATGTGGAGGAATGTAAAATCCTTGCTGCGGCCCGCCGGAATATTGACTGTCCGGCGCATCCAGAAATCGGGCTGCTTCGTCTTGTCGGCCTGCCTCTGCGGAGTATTTAGCAGGATCATGGGGTCATTGCAGCTTCCCTCGACCCAGTCTGCAGGCGCCTTCGCCGGATCGGACCAGCCCTGCTCCTCACCTTTGCGGTCAATGTCCTCATGCATCTGCCATTTGCCGGTCAGATCGAGACATGTGGCGGGGTTCCAGCCTACGAAATCGCCGGGCCGCGGAACTTCGACATTCTCCCATGCACGGTAGAATTTCGGATCGCCCTTGTGCAGTTTCCCGACTTTCGGCAGATCCATTCCGAGATCGTTCTTGAGATAGTCATGCCACAGCTGTTTTATTCCGGGGGTGTTCAGCGAAGACGCGAGGATATCCACGCCCGCCTCGGGTATCTCTGTGCAGCCGTGCATCCCGACAAAGTTGGGATCTTTCTGGAGATTTTCCGCCAGGCGCCTGCGCAAATCGAAAATGTAGGGGTCGACGGCTGGAACCGGCTCCATGGCGCCGGCGCATGTGTTTTTCTGATACTCAAGCCAAGGGGCGGTCATGGTCCTGCCCTGTTCCGGAAGCACATAGGGAAGTGCTTCCCTGTTCCAAAGCCATTCATGGCTGGAGGGGAAGAAAAGCACCCGGTACGGAAGATCGTATTTTGCGGCCATCGCAGTGTGCCAGTCGAATATCGAAGTGTCCAGGGTGCCGGGCCCGACAAGGCGCGATTCCGTGGGCGAAAGCGTACACATCGCCATCTTGTGGTCGCGGAGCCACTCAAAGTCGGAAGGCAGGACATACTGGTCTCCGCCGCCGCCGACCCATACGCCGGGACCGGCGTTGTCAAAGCAGTCGAGCCATCTCGGATAGGCTTTTTCCGGAACCAGCTTCCATGAGGCGGCTTTGCAATCCTTGACGAGCTGCGTCATCGCATCCTTGCCCGGAGCATACAGTTCATTGAACTTCGAACCGTCAAGACCCAGCAGCCAGCAGCCCGCGCCCTTGAGTTCGAGCACTGTGCCGGGAAGTCCGCCGCCGGCGACGACTTTCAGGTCTCCGAAGCCCAGCAGGTCGGCGAGACGCTTGGACGCCAGGACTTTCGCATGCTCCGCATCTTTCGCGGTAAAGGCGGTCCATGAAGAATCCTTTCCAATAATGCTCATCGACACGTCGACAGCTCCGAATCCCCTCGTGTCGGCCTTGAATTTCTCGCCGGCAGCTGAATCGGCCGCGTATGCGTTTCCAATCACGGCCAACGCCACACACCCCAGCAACACGGCACCCGAAAATATCCCTCCAATTCCTCTTTTGAACTCCATCGGCAACCTCCTTATACCTTGTTATTTTAAATTATATCAAATTTACATTTAGGGAACCTCTAAAAATTGGCATATGGCGCGAGACAGGAGATTATGGATAGGCAGCTAGGAGAAAAATTGCGAGCATACCCGAAGCGGTATGTAAGCAGTTTTACGACAACGCTGGAATCCATAAGAATCTGTCTCCCTTAGGGTTGCGGATCTTTTTGGCTCAAGAAAGAATATTCCTCTCTCGGCGTATCAAGCGATACGCCTCCGTTCAGAAATTCTTTTTGAGCTTTCAAAAATCTTCCGCAACGCACCAAATGCGAATTTTTAGAGGTTCCCTTTATCAGTTTTTCCATATCAGGTTCAGCTCTGGCACTGTCCGGTTTTGCACTGCTGCAATGTCCGGCACGTTCGGGTAATCCGGTATCCAGCGCAACACGTTTTCGCCGTCGCGGCGCAGCAGTCCGCTGATGTCGAGACTTTTCATAGACGCCTGGATCACCTGGTTATTGAGGATGATCCACTGCAGCTTGACCGGACTTCCCAGGAAGACCCTCCTGGCAGGCCATTCCTTCGGCAGTGTGAACTTCGTTTCCAGATAGGTGTAGGTCGCCTTTTCTCCCGCCTTCACCGGTGTGAGCACGCCCACGTCGCGGGCGGCGAACCAAGGACCTGCCAGCGGCGTGGTCGACACCGGCGATGCTTCCGAGCGCAGCAGGAATATGCCTGTAGTCCCGGCAGGGCGTGGACGCGGTTTTGCCGGTTCTTTCAGCCGTCCGTCAACCTCGAGCGCCAATGTGATCTTTCCGTCTTTCGCCTGTTCGGTAACTTCAAGACTGAAACTGCTGTCACCGCTTGCGGTGAGCGGCTGCCGTACCCCGGCAGGCTGTCCGTCGATCCACAAACGTCCCTGCGGCACCACTCCCCAGCTCCAATCGGCGATGAAGTCCAGAAATACGGATCTGCCCTTCCATGAGGGAGGAATGATGATTTCCTTGCGGAAGCGCGCCAGTGATTCATCGGGAATGCCGAGTGCTGTGAACGTACCGAGTTTCACCGGCTTCCATGCGGCTGCGGCGAAACCAGGTTCTGTCCAGGTGACATCAACATCACCCACGGCCAGGCTCCAGCCTTCCGCCGCGGGGATCACATCTTCAGGCACGGATAATACCGCGGGCTTTACCAGCGGAGGCAACGGCGGCAGGGCGCGCCAAATACGCGACTGCGCCTGGAACCAGTCAAGCGCCGAGCGGGCAATCTCCGCACGCGGGGCGATATAGACACGGGACTGCATCAACCCGTAATCGGCATTCGGCAACGTGAGTTTCCCGTCCTTCCAGGCGACCGCAACTTTCGGATGGCCCAGGGCGCTGACTTCAACGAGTTCGCGCACCGGCGTCGGGCGTCGCAGACTGACCTCGGCGGTCATTGTCTTCTCGCCGACATTGGTTACGCGCGCCACCGGATAAAGATCGTAGACGCCATTCTTGCTGCGCCAAAGTTCAGCCCAGACATTGCTGGCCCAGCTATCCCGCTGGATCCCAAGCGCGGTCAGGAACTCATCCAGAAGCGCACTGCGATCCTTGTCGTTGACCCATACACCCTTGTCGTCCCGC
>JBAZRS010000179.1:0-9335 GCA_041662825.1 Victivallales bacterium
CGCTAAAATTGACATTATCACCTATCCGAGTTCCCTCTACCTTTTCTTCGATGGTGCGTCCTACGGCACTGAAGCGTGGAACAATGACGGAAGCGGTACTGTCCCGCAATTCACGGTCGGGGTGCGCAGCGTCAGATACGTACATAATAAGCTGGCTTATAACATGGGTTATAGCGACCTGCATGTCGAAACAGGAAATAGGGCGACACTTGCCTACAGGGGCGCATACACGGGCGTTGTCGGCGGGATAAACAGGTACACCAACGGCAAGGCCTGGTATGCCAGGTACTGATTGAAATATGTGGATTGTCGGGCAAAGTCATGTTGAACTGATTTTTTCCCGACCTCCTGAAAGTGCAAAATAAATATCCTGTTAATGCCTTTTTATTGCGTAATTGCCGAAGTATAATAAGCATATGCGATATTCGCAACATGTGGTTTAAACTATCTATAAACAGAGAACTGGGGGGCATTTAAATGAAGAAAGCATTAACAGCAAAGAAGCCGCAGGAATATAGCAGGGCAGAGTCATCAGCCCGCCCCGGCGGCCTGTCCCTCGTAGCTCGCAGAGCGAAGTGGGAAGTTTCCTTACGAAGCCGGGTCGGCAATATCTTCAATTCCAATTCTTCTGTCTCCCCAATCCGCAATCCGCATTCCCCAATCCGCATTCCCTTCACCCTCATCGAGCTCCTGGTGGTGATTGCGATCATCGCAATTCTAGCGGGTATGCTACTGCCGGCACTCTCGAAGGCGAAGAGCACGGCGAAAAGCTCTCTCTGTCTTTCCAATCAGAAGCAACTCGGCTTGGCTTTTAACTTGTACAGTTCCGATAATAACGGCTTCCTGCCCTTCTGCATAGACTTGTATAACATGACCTGGGCCGCCCAGATTGCGGCCAACTCCAACATCATCCTTGTCCCTGAACCTTTTACCGAATCCGGAAGGGCCGGCATATTCAACTGTCCGGAGAACGCCAAGCAGAACCGCACCTGCGGCGCCGGCGCCGGTGAGGCTGATTTAAGCTACACCGCCAACGGTTGGAATACGCAGGCGCAATGGGTTGCCGGCTCAAACGACAACCTTCCGCTCAGCCGCAAGTCCGAACGTTTCAACTACCCCGACAAGCTGCAACTTCTCTGGGACGGCACATATTACCGTGCCGAGTTCGGCCACCTGAACGGTCTCGGCGACGGTGCCGGCTCCTTGCCCAATTACGGTTACGGTCCGCGCAACATGCGCTACGTCCACAACAGGGGCATCAACATTACATACGCCGACGGGCATGGCGAGTGGTTGAAGGCTCCTATCCTTGACAGGGGCGCCTTCCAGGGCAACATCAGCGGCATCAACAAATATGTCAACGGCCGGGCCTGGTTCGCCTACTATCCGCACTGATGAGCCGGGAAACTCGGGGACGGGCATATGCAATCGGAGTACGTGGCCCCAGATACGCCCATGGTAAACTTTCTTTAAATCGGGGAATTTTTTTGTATAAGGAACGCCGGCATCTTGCCGGCTCTTTTTTTCGTTTAATTAAACGGCTTTTCCGGAGTTTAATCTCTTTTCAACAGTAGCGACTATTGCGTCTTTAGCGTTAATTCTCTTAACGCAAGAGGCGCAAAGGGCGCAAACGTGTTAAAATACAATTTCCTATACGATCAAGTTAAAACCCGTCACTTACGAAGTTCGGTAGTTTTGTTGGAGTTCACAGCTTTAGCGTGTCTTCTCTTCTGTATTATGATATAAGAGGCAATTTCAAAATTGCCTCAGGTGAGCTGATTTCTTAAGTTGGTGTTCATCACGTGACCACGTTGGCACGTGGAACGTGACTCACGTGGCGGCTTTCTGTGTCCGCCGTAGCCCTGGTCGCCTTCGGCGCTGCCAGAGGCAGGTAAACATCTTAGCGAAGGCGGAAGCGTGTCTTACCTGTTGAATACGAAGACACACTAAAGTTGTGAACACCAACAAGAGATATTCCCACCAAATAACATTTAACATGGAAAATTTTCTGCGGACGCAGAAAATTTAAACAGGAGTTTCAATGAGAACTTTCAGATACGCAATCTTACTGCTCTTCCTTGCAACAGCGGTCTGCGGCCAGACCATAGACGTCATGATCACCGGTCAGAACATCCGCTCGGCAAGCCCTTTCCTAGAAGATTACCGGGAAGCCTGCGCCAAGGAGGGTGTGAATGTCAATTTCGTCCTGCACGGCGGCGGGCTTGATTACACGGCGATCACGCTGGACATGATGAAGAAGTTCCATGTCATCGTCTTCCACGGCCAGCCGGGTGCGATGTCGTCATGCAAGGGGACAGAGGAGCAGGTGGCGGCCTTCCGAGACCGACTCGAGGAATACCGGAAGCTTGGCGGGGGCATTCTCTGGACTCCCACATCGTTCACGAAATTTCCGCGCGAATGGAATGAAAAGGTCGGTGTGCGCTACGGGGCAAAACTCCTCGCTGAGGATCTTTACGATCCGGCAAAGACGGTGGATGTGAATCCGGGGATGAAGAAGAAGATGTTCACTTATCTGTGGACCACGGACATTTCTCCGCATCCGGTCACTGAGGGCGTGAAGGGGCTTTTCCTGCCGACGGTGGGGGAGTGGTCATGGCCTGGGACAGTCCCGGTTGAATTCGGCCCCGACTGGAAGGTGCTGATACGCGCCATGGACACGACCCGGACCATCGGCAATTCCGCGACTGCCGAAACGGTGTCTCAGTTTTCGCCGGATGTGAAGGGATCGGTGGCTTCAGCGCCTGCAGTCTTGGGCGTGCGCGAGGACAAGGGCGCCGCCGGACGAATGATGATCTTTCCGATTTATTCCGCACACACCTTTCAGAATTTCGGTCATTTCGTTTTCAGCGAGGCGCTCATGGTGAACGGAGCAGATGGTCATCCGAGCGACGGACACAAGCTTCTCCTTAACGCCTACCGCTGGCTGGCGGCGCCTGCCCAGAAAGCGGGACTTGGCGGCTATAAGGGGGAGAAACGGACTGCCGCTGCACCAAATCGGTCGCCAGTAGCATGGAGTGCAATGAAACCGCTTCCGGACGGATCGCTTACCGGCGACAAAGAGGAAATGAAGAGCTTTCCGGGGCTTATCGGATTGAGGACAGCGGCCGGCGGCGGAGCGGGCACTGTGAACGAATATGCCAAAGAAGCCAAGCGGCTCGGTCTCTCATTCATCGTGTTCCTTGAAGACGCCGCCAAGCTGAGTCCGGCCGGATTCCAGAAACTGGTGAAGGACTGTGCAGATGCTTCAAACGCGGATTTCCTTGCCATCCCCGGCTATTCATTTATGGATGTTCCGGGAAATTCGCTTTTTATTGTGAATGCGAAAAAAGCGCCCGACAAGGACTTCATGACCAAGGAAGGGCGTGTGTTGAATTACTGGGGGCTGATGATGCAGGAGATGGGGGCGGGCATAGGCCTGCGACGGCTGGGCGCGGCGCCAGTCGACCCGCAATATTATTTCTGGATCACCTCTGCTGCCCCGTACACCTGGGAGAACAATAAGCTTGCGGACGACGGGTTCGAGCGCTACCGGATGATTCAGGGACTGGGACACGCTTATGCCGGAGTGGCGATCGCGGAAGTGAGCAGTCCGTCCGATCTGGAATCCGCCAGCCGGGCCGCACACAAGACTGTCGTCCATGCCTCCACGCTGGATCAGGTGCGCGACTGCCTGGTGAAACGCAGCTTCCCATATAATTATCCCGTGTATATGACGAACGGTCCCCGCCTTGAGCACTGGGCTGTACGGCAGGCGGAGAGTGACTCGCTGCGGGCCGGAGGGGAACGCTTCCGCCTGGAACTGGGCGTGACCGGCGATGCGAACCTGAAGGAAGTGACGATAGTCAATTGCCAGACCGGAAAGCCGTACCGGACTTTCCGGCCCAATGGAACCCGCACATTTTCATGCACTGTTGACGAGGCGCACAAGACGCAGATGTATTTCATCCCTGTCGTCACAGATGTGAATGGTCGCACAGCCGTAGGGTCAATGATTTTCACCGGGCAATCCGCGAACAAGCTCTACATGATGACCGACCGCCTGATGGGAATGCACCATTCACGGGTCTATGACTCGAAGAAGCAGCAGAAGTTCAATCTTGGCGGCTGGCTTGGCAGCGTAACATGGGTCAAGCGCTCGAATCATGCAGGCGGGTATCCCTCAACAGGAGATGAGTCGCAGATGCGGATCTTCGGGTTTGACGGCGGCAAGGTTTTTCCGGGGGCCGTTGATTTTGGGCCGAACGTCTCCACCGCTGACGGGAATGAACCGATATTCCCCGGCTACCGCTTCCGCAACCGTCTGGCGTCATTTGATATTGCGCTGATGGATTTCGACGGGCAACTGCAGTTTGACAAGGCGTACTCCAACGATGTTGTGGTCACAAGCCTGCCCATCCCTGCGAAACTTGCAGACATTAGCAGCCGGGAATGGTCGGTACGGCCGCGTGCAGGAGCTGCTACAGCATCCAATGTCCATGAAATCACAGCGCTATTCAAGCAGGCGACAACTTTCAAGATTTTCAATGTCTGCTATCTGCGCCGCTGGGACAAGGCAAATCCGTGTCACTGGTTCATCCGCGACTCGGCAGGCGAAGTGGACAAGCTTCTCGAAGCCGACGGCAAGTTCAGCCGCAAAGGGACATTGCGTCCGGGAGATTACCTGTATCCTGCAAATGAAATCGGCGGTCCTACTGGAATCATCAACCTCGGCCCGGCGGAATTGCAATACGCTGCCGACGGAAGGGGTGCGAAGGTCTTCATCGACGGGAAGTCTCAGGCCGTTCAGACTGGCGCCTCGTTTACAGCGCGCCTGGTCTGCTTTTCCCGCGAACGCTCCGTGCAGAATGATGGCGCATGGCTGAAAAAATTTGTCTCCGATTTCGGCATAGGCACTGAAAAACCAGGGTATTCTCTGACCGTCAGCCAGGGCGATTTGCGCTCCGGCAATTACCTGCTCGATCTGGCAGCAGTGAAAGGCGGTGCCGCGATCGAGATCAAGAAATACGAGCTGCCGCACAATGTGGCGGTAAGGGTCGGAGGCATTCCCGCAAACGCAATCGCAGGCAGCTATGACTTTGACAGGAAACATCTCCTCGTCCTGCCGGTCTTCGAGGAAGCCGCCATGACCAGCATAAACACTACGCTTGGCGATACGAAACTGTATGTCGGCGAACTCTTCCACTGCGACAGCAAGGATCTGTTGCTGTCATGTGTCCAGACCGATGCAGACAAGCTGCTGCTTGAACTCCACAACCCGACCGACAGGGCGCTGAAGGCGAAAGTGGCCGCCGTCCCGGGATTCACACCCCTGGCGGGACTTGACAAGACGCTGGACATTCCGCCTTTCTCCAGTGTGAAAATGGAGCTGCCGGCCGTGGCAGGCTCAATCTTGGACAATGCCTATGAGGGGGACTGAGTTTTAACCACGGAGGCACAGAGGCACAGAGGCACAGAGGACAGAGGACAGAGGGCAGAGGGCAGAGGGCAGAGGGCAGAGGGCAGTAATCAGTAATCAGTACAGAATACATAAAACGATTACCGTGGAGATATGCTCGTTGGAGTTCACAGCTTTAGCGTGCTCTTGAAAATCGTCTCCATCTTTCTCGTTTCACTTATATAATAATACAGAAGACACGCTAAAGCCGTGAACTCCAACTTAATCAGTCAACTCAAAACAGGTAATTAGCATTTGCCCAGGTACTGTAATTCTCTGTGCCTCCGTGTCTCTGTGGTTGGTTTTTTTTAAGATGCTGCAGAAAAAATCGACCGAACCCGCCGGACAGTTATTTTTCGCTTTTTATCCTGCAGGTCTTGCTTTATACGCTGGGATTATATATAATTAAATCATATTCCCAGTCTTGCTGATGAAGGGCTGATATCTTATGAACAAGCTTGAAAGAGTCTCGGGGTCGATATGTGCGGACATCGCATCCGGAAGGATTCCGCCCGGCGGAAAACTGCCCACCTTCGACGAGCTTGAAAGAATCCACAATGTCAGCTACATCACGGTAAACGCCTGCATAAAGCGCCTGAAAGACACAGGACTGGTAATCAGCAGGGAGAGGTTCGGCGTTTTCGCAGCCGAAAGGCCTCCGATACTCAGGAGGTTCGCAGTGATACTCCCGAAAAAGGATCTCGCCAAGAACCGTTTTCTCCAGACGATGCTCAATGTCCTCAGGGAGGAAAGCGTGAAAAGGGATCTTGAATTCGAAATTTATCCGGAATTCGAGCCCCACGTGGACAATTCCGACTACCAGAAACTGCTTTCCGAGCTTTCCAAAATGCGCATAGGGGGTGTCGCCCTTGTCTCGATGCCCAATCCTCCTGCCGATTTTGAACTTATGCATTCCCCGGGAATCCCGGTGATAAACGCATCCGAATGCATGAAGGTCGACGAGAAGGTGTATGTCGACAAATCCTGCGACTATCTGCTGTCCAGGAAAAAAAGGAGGATAGCGGTGCTGTTCAAGGGAAGGCCCCGCATAATGGGCAAGTACATCGACAAGAGGAACAATTCCGAAATGGAATCTCCGGATCACTGGTTCATCCCGATAGGCTCAGACGCAATGGACGGGGCCGCTGTCATAACCAGGCTGCTGCTTGATTTTCCGAAGGAGAAGCGCCCGAACGGACTGATAATAACCGACGACAATCTTGTCGACCACGCCCTCAGCGGAGTCTTCCTCTCAAGGGTGAAGGTGCCGGAGGAGCTTGAAATAGTGGCCCACTGCAACTGGCCGAATCCGGTCACGTCGGTAATTCCTGTCAGGAAACTCGGCTATGATGTAAGGGTAACTGTTTCAATCATGATCGACAAGCTCCTGAAATCAAGGGGGAATAGCGGGCTTCAAAATACTGAGCCGGTTCCGGTTCTTCCGTTCTTCGAGGAAGAATTGCAATAAGAAATCCAGGCGGGTGTTTTTGATTTAATGGTTTATGCAAATGCTGGAGGTAATTTCAAAATTACCTCTCTTGAGCTGATTGCTTAAGTTGGTGTTCACGGCTTTAGCGTGTCTTACTTGTTGAATACTAAGACACACTAAAGTTGTGAACACCAACAAGAGATATTCCCGAGACAACAGTTTTCTTGCATTTTGCAATCAGCTCGCTGGATATGCGAAATGAATGAGTATGTGTCCAGAGGGGAAGTTAGGAAGAAGTTCGAAAGTTCTGAAGTGCGGAAGTTCGGAAGTCGGGGGAGTGGATGAGGGAGAAATTAAGTTGGAGTTCAAGCCCTGGTCGCACGCCTGAGGCGCGTAAACCGGAGGCGATGCCCGAGGCTTGTACGCCTCTGGCGTGCAGGTAAACTTCAGCTTGTGCCTTCAGATTTTTTAACTTGCGGCTTCCAGCCGCCTGATTTGACGTTAAGGAATTTTAAAGTTTATGGAAATTCAGCATTTGTCTTTGAGCTTTATCTTCTGCGAATTGCGAGATTCGCACATGGAGTGCGGCAATTCATTGCCGCCTTTAATGACGGAATTTATTCCGTCCCAAAGGAAGGTAATCTCGCGAAATAAATTTCGCGAACAAGGCGGTAACAAGTTCCCGCACTCCATGGAGCGTTGTCACGCTCGTAAATCAAAAATCCATTCCACTATACGTTCAGATTATCTTTACTTCGTAATTCGATATTCGACTGCTCGATTGTTCAAAACTTGTGGCTTCCGGCCGCCTAATTTAAAAACTTAGTCACTGTAAAATATAACAAGGGAGGAATGAAAATGAAAAAGACGAAAGATGAGATGGAAAGTTCAAAAGCGGAATTTCCGGCTGGTAAAATATTTTCGAGGAGAAAATATTTCACGCTGATCGAGCTCCTGGTGGTAATTGCGATCATCGCAATACTCGCCGGCATGCTTCTGCCGGCACTGGCTACGGCAAAAAAGATGGCGAAGCAGTCGGCATGCGCCAGCAATCTAAAGCAGCTGGGCCTTCTGTTTTATAATTACGGCGATGACTATGAATTTTTTCCGCCATTCAAGAATTCCGCTGGCAATGTAATCTGGGCTCCGCAGATTGCATCCTATATATTTAAAGACACCTCTCCGGTGATGAAAGGCAATCAGGTGCCCACAGCCGCCCTGGGATGTTTCAATTGCCCTGAAAACACCATCCAGCAATGGCTCTGTACAAACGGGAGCGGAGAGCTCCGCCAGAGTTATCAGGCTAACGGTACAACCATCGTCGGATCTGGCCACGACGGGCTGGCTCTTGCAGCTAAAGTTTCATCTATTACCTCGCCTAGTTCCTTGCATCTCCTGTTTGACGGAGCGGCCAGCAACACCGCAGTTTGGAATAATGACGGGGCTGGTACGGTTCCTAGCTTCGCGGTAGGGATACGAAGTGTCAGATACGTTCTCAGTAAATTGTCTTTCAACATGCTCTTTGCTGACGCTCATGTCGATTTGATGAAAGCGACGCTTGCCTACCGGGGAGCATATACGGGTGTTGTCGGCGGGATAGCCAGATATACCAACGGCAAGCCCTGGTATGCGAGATACTGATTTTGAGAAGATACTGATTGCCAAACAGATAAAAGAAAGGTGGGAAATGAGAATTGCAGGACTCGGGATCCGCAGCATGCGGAGTTTTATGGGAAAGATTGCGCTCTGCCTGTTCGCAACCGCATTGCTTGCCGTTGCAAACGTAAAAGTGTTCGCGGCCGACAAGCCAGGCTCCGGTGAGCAAAGTCGAACCGTAGACGTGTTGATGCTGGGTCATTACACCCCCCGTGATTTCGAGCCCTGGTGGCCGAAGTTCCAGGAGGCATGTGCGAAAGAGGGAGTCAATGTGCAGATCCTGACCGATGATCCCAAACGCGGACTGGGTTATGACAATTACACGGGCGAACTGCTCAGGAAATTCAACGTGGTCGCGTTCAGCGGCATTCTCGAAAATGTGAACAAGACTCCCGCCGGGGAAGCCGAAATCAAAGCTTTCAGGGAACGCCTTGACGCCTATTACAAATCAGGAGGCAGTATAATCTGGGTGCCTCTCGGGTTCCAGCACTGGGGCACATATTGGAACAAGGAGACCGGCGACAAATATGATGCCAGGAGCCTTGAGGAGGATCTCTACGACCCGCCGAAGACGGTGGACGTGAATCCGTCGCTTAACAACAAGATTTACCGTTACATATGGTCCACAAACGTGACCGCTCATCCTGTGACGGAAAAAGTGCGCGGTCTGCTGTTTCCCACGACCGGCGAATGGTCCTGGCCGGGCACCGTGCCGATGAAGTACGGTCCCAGTTGGACGGTGCTGATCCGCGGTATGGACTCCACCTCCACTATCGGCAATGCCGCGCCTGCCGG
>JBAZRS010000180.1:0-4508 GCA_041662825.1 Victivallales bacterium
GAGGCCGACCTCCAGCAACGCGCCTTTTTCCGTCCCGAAATAGGAGCCGAAAGTCAAATCCATTCCCTGTGCGGCGTCTCCGTAATACGGGAGATAGAGGACCGCCTCCGGATTGGCCTTCCTTATCCTGTCGCGGATCTGACGGTAATAATCCAGCATGCGGCCGTTACGCCATGCGATCCAGGTCGGCAGCATTTTTTCAGACGTGAGGAAGTCGAAACGCTTCTCGAAGCGGTCAGGCGAACCCGTCTCGCCGGGAACCTTGATCCCGCTGTCCTTCTGGAACTGGGCGATGTCCCAGTCGCCATATCCCCAGTTCAGGCTGGGAAGGCCGTTCCAGCCCTGCCAGACCCACGACATCAGGCGCAATGACACGCCGGAGAAAGCCGGCGTATCCGCCAGTTTGTCCGAGAGTTCACCTATGATTTTTATATATTTTTCCTGGATCGCGGGATGAAGCGGATTCCAAGTCGAACAGAACCAGCTTCCGCCGCCTCCCATCGAACTTGTGCCGAGACGGCTCCAGATATAGAGGTCTTCAGTCTTCGGATCGAGCTTGTCGACGACCTCCGTATGGAACCAAGCCTGTCCGGAAAGATGTATTTCCGGGATGTATTTCATGCCGAACTTCTCGCACATGAAGGCGACGATGCGCGGGGCGTCATAAGGCTGTATGAACCATCCCTCAAGTTCCTTTGAATTGTATGTCGTCCCCTGGTAGATGGCCTCCGTCGGAGACACGGCGTTGAAGCCGGAGTACTGGCAGAGCCGCAGATAGCGTTCTATAGCCAGGAAATCTTTTGCGATCGGGGAAAGCTCTTTCGGGGGAACCGCATGCTGGAGCCAGCGTGTCGGTTCCTCCATCCAGTGGATCATGAGCCTGCCGTCGGGCCTCTGGGCCGGGCCGCCGACAAGGCCGTCTTCAATCTTGTAGACGCGGATTTTCGCGGCGGCCGCCCGCATCCCGGGATTCTTGCTGAGGATTGCCGCCCTGACTTTTGTGCCGCGCGCCCAGAAAAGGACTTTTTCGGTCTGCATCTTGTTTGAAAGTTCGAAGCAGTCGCCCGTCTCATAGCCGCCGTAGAGCTGGCATGACATGTCTGTTTCCGGTTCAGCCACGAAGACGTTCACAGTCCGGCGGTCGTCATCGGGGTAATCCACTTCGAGCAGGTAAAGCTCCTGTTTTTTCGGCACGTCGATGTCATACGCGAAACCGGAATTGTATTTCAGATGGCTTGCGAGATTCGGGGGGGAGGGGAGCTTGGTGTCGGTGTTGTCGCCGCCCTCGCGGTATTCGCCTGCTGCGGATTTCGCAATTCTAGTGGGTTCCGTGACGTCCCAGAATTTCTCGCCGGCTTTTATCTCCTTGCCCATATCCTTCTGTGTTACGCAGTCGATCTCATGGATCAATGTCTTGCGCATCTCTTTCGGGAATCCCGCATTTTTCGTGTCGACGACGGCAAACATTCCACCGCGGAATTCGCTGGGACGCAGCAGTTTTCCGTCAACCTTCGCCATCACCTGGAAGACGCCCTCCTTCGCGCAGTCTATCTTGACCGTCTTCGTCTTGGGTTCGTCGCTCGCGGAGAACTCCACTTCGCCGGCCGCCTTCAGCGGCTCTTCCGGAAGCAGGAGGTTTTTCAGAAACAGATCATAGCGTGTTTTGGCTCCAGTTCCGCCGCCGGTCACTTTTAACTTGTAACGTTCTCCTGCGCGGATGACGTCGGGGCCGTCCTGTTCAGCCATGACAGAGCAATCCGGCCGACCTTTTGCGGGAACTAGCTCGAATGCGGCGGGAAGTATCCCGGGGAAGCCGAGGCGGCGGATACGCAGGGTGTGTTTGCCCTTTGTCAGCCAGAGATTGCACTCCTTATACCATTTTCCCTGTTCCCCCTGCCGTGTTTTGGCTTCAATGTCATCCTTTTCGGCGATCACGAAGTTGAGGATCATTTTTCCGTCGACAAAGGTGTCCCTCGGCCAGCCGGGAACACCTTCTTTTTCTAACAGCTCGAACCAGCCGTCGGCAGGGATCTCAATGTCGTATTCGGCCCAGCCGCACATCTCGTTCATGATGCCCTGCTTCTTCTTCTCCTCAGTCTTTGCCGGGTCGTACCATTTTATCTTTGACCTGTCGAAGCTCCAGGCGGCTCTCCTGATCACGTCCGTAGAATCGGCTCCGATAAGGGAGCTGCAAGTTGAAGCACAGAAAGCGGCGATTGCACATGCCGCAGTCAACATCTGACTTGGGATACGCATTTTCTTCTTCCTTTCATTATGTTAACTTTATAATTCAACAGTATAGGAAATTGTATTTTAACACGTTTGCGCCCTTTGCGCCTCTTGCGTTAAGAAAATTAACGCTAAAGACGCAATAGTCGCTACAGTTAAAAAGAGATTAAACTCCGATGAATCCAGTCAATTCAATCGTATCGTTTAAGACCACAGGCAAGATGCCTGTGTTACATTTTAAAACCATTTCCATTAAATCATTTTTCCGACGGCAGAAAGAGCTTGTAGTTATCGATCTTCCTTTTGAATTCCCCGCGCATCCAGCTGTTGATGTTGCTGAAATACCAGCTGTTCGCCGGGATTCCCGCCTCCACGGCTTTTGCCCGTGCAGGTTCAAATCCAGATATTGCCTGCTCAAGAGAACTTATAGCGCGTCTGAGTGTATCTGCCGAACGCGTATTCATAAACTCGGTGAAATCATTTAACGCACTTTGCTGGCAGGACATCACAAGCAGTTCGGCAGCTTCAAATTTTGCACGCAGGGATTCCTTGCGAAGCAATGCGGTCACCCGCTCCGGCCAGGAAGGCTGTATTGCCGACTCTAGGTCGGCAACTGCGGCTGTCAGCTGCTTTGAAGCCTCGGAATACGCCTTCGCCATCTCCCTCCCGAACGGGTGGACGGTTTCCGGAAGCCAGCGATAATCCAGGTAAATGTCTATGTTGTGGTCGCACATGCGCATCGCATCGGTGAAGATGCGGGCACGGCTTGAAAGATACTTGTTCCACACCTGCGGCGACTCTGGCAGAACAGATTTTGAGAGTGCGGCGATATAGGCGTCCTGTGTCAGACTCTCATCCCATAGACCCTTGGCATACACCAGCATATTGAACTCGGGGGCGACCGCCGGACCTGCCACTTGGAGAGACATGTAGCATTCAATTCCGTATTCAGCATAAACCTTCATGTCCTCGAGTATTATTCCGGGCAGGAACGGATAAAGGCCGCGGAACAATATCTGGTCGAAATAGTATTCGTGAGCGTGAGAGTCATCGATGCCCCTGAATTTTTCGACCCACGCCCTGAGGGCATGGAGATAGAATCTGTTTCGTGCGCATGAGGGATCGCCCAGTGCATGGCCATAGCAGCGTTCGCGCGGCGCAAAAAGGAGAAACGCCTCCTTGGGCGCGTCAATCTGCCTGCCCGGCATCATGGTGTCGTGATATGCGGGAATAGACACGCGTATCGGCAGATGTGATTTTTCCACCGTTTCCGCCAGGTAGCGGGTTGCCAGCATTGCCTGATCTGTGGGCGGCAGTGCCCTGCAGGACGGGCAGAGGCACCAGCCGCCCGCAGGCAGGTCGTCCGCAAACGCATGGACGGCATAGGCACCTTCCATCTGTTTCAGCTTCTTGGCGAAATTGTCCATGATGATCTGCCTGGTTTTCGGATTTATGACGCAGAAGTTTGAATCCTTCGTGCGTTTGCCTCCGAAATCCTCCGGCTGGAACATGCGGAACAGTTCAGGTTCCCTGTCGAAGAGTTCCCGCGGAAGCAGTTTTGCCAGACCATGGCCTCCGACCTCCAGACGGAATCCCAGTTCCTTTGCCAAAGCCAGATCCCCGATTTCGTGCCAAACCGCGTTGAAACGCAGTTTGGCGTAGAAGCGGAGCCATTCCTCAACCGTGAAATCCTCCGCGGCAAGTTTTTCCCAATATACGCCGTGGTACTTGAAGCGCGGATTCACAAGCTGTTTTCCTGCGGCAATGGAAATGGCCTTCCGCTTCTCCGGAATCCATTCACCGTCTTCTCCGGGCATGAGGAAGAGGACACCCAGCCGCTCCGCGAGATCATACACGGAGTTCAATATTCCCTTATCCGTGGAAGAAGCCAAGGCAATCCCCTCCGATGAAACATGCAGTGCAAATCCGTCGGAAAAAATCCCATTCAGTGATGGAGTGTCAGGAAACGGATCGGCGTCGCAGAAAATCCTGACGTTGAAAATTCCGCTTCTGCCGACTGTCGGGGAGACAGATGTCTTTACGCCCAGCCTATCCAGTATCCTGCACAATTCTGAAACCGCGTGCTTATGGCACGGGCTCCCAGAGCCTGCAGACAGGATTTTCACCGATTCGCCAAATGTGAAATTGCTCATGGCTTTCATTTCTTATTTTTCAGTTACGTCCGCTCCGTCCGCCGCAGGAATGACAGTTCCCGCCGAACCGTCGCTCACCACTTCTTTCACCTCGCCGCCGCGGAAGCTCAGCTTTTTCCAGCCCTT
>JBAZRS010000180.1:4518-8397 GCA_041662825.1 Victivallales bacterium
GCTGACATAGAGTTTTCCGTCCTCATAACTCAGATCGCCAGCTGCGCCTGAAAATTGAGCCGAAAATTTTCCAGCCGCGCCCTTCTTCAAAGCGAAGCTCGCGAAAATCTGTCCGTCGTTGCGGAGCAGCGTATAGGCTGTCAGCCCGTCCTCGCCCTGCGCGAAAGTGAAGACATCCTTCACATCTTTGTCTGTGATTGTCAGGGTCTTTCGGTCCGGGCTCCAGACGCTTGTAGGAAGAGGCTGACCATCCCGGTACGGGAATAGGAGGATCTTGTAGTCAGGAGAAGCGGAAAAGCTGGAGACCACAGCCCGTTTACCGAGTCCGGCGTCCTTGTCGCTTCCGGTATTTGCCGAACGCCGGACACTGAATGTCTCGTATTTAATAAGATCGCCGGCATCGTTAGTGCGGTTGTCCTTGGCGGCGACATCCAGAACGCGCACGAGCAGCCGCGGCGCAGCTTCAGTTGCGATCTTCGCAGATTTGTCTTCTGCTGCGGTTTTTTTAGCGGCTTTGTCAGTCGCGCCTATTTCCGGTACGCCGAGAATCATGTCATTTCCCTTTATTGAAAGCGCCTGCAGATCGTCAGGTGTCTGCAGGAGCCATTCATAGAGGCGCACCTGTTCATCCTTCTGTATGTCGTCAAGAATCAGCACATAGGGATGAGCGCCGCGCATGAGCAGCACGCTGCGGAACGCCTTGCGGACTGGGTTGTCCACCGCACGCATCACCGATTCTTTTCCGGGGATGTCCTGCCAGTCGAAGCCCTTGCTTTCAGGATTGTTTTTGCGGTTGCTGAACTGATAGCGCCACTGATAGCCGTCCTTCGCGTCGCCGCAGACGAAGGTCAGCGCCGGAGTGTCGAGATATGAGACCATTTTCCCGGAACCGCAGAAGAAGCCCTGGCCGCGACCGTCAACCAGCACCATGTTGTGATGCTTGCTCTCGGCGATGCCGAAACCGCGGTCGATCACCAGCTTGCGTCCCAGTGCGCTGAGGGAAATGTCATTGCGGTTAGCATGCGAATGCGAGGGGCCGTCGTCATCCATCTTGCATTCGAAATGAAGGGCGAGTGCGTTCTTGTCCCACTCGGAACGGGTCATCAGGAGACCGCGGTCCGGGTCGAAGAAGCTGAGCGGCTGCTTGAGCGAAGCAGGATCCCATGGCGCCACCGGCTTCACCTCGGGTTTGTTTGCCGCGTCAGCGCCCCACTGGTCGATGACCGGAGTGCGTTCGGACGCCGGGCTGCCTTTCCAGTCTGAGGGGAAGATGGCGGCGAAGATGAAGTCGCCCCGGTAACTTATGCCGCTGTAATCGTCCTTCACCCGGTTGCGCCAGACGAAGTCGCCCACAGGATCATCCGGCCAGACCTTTTTGCGCAAAATGTAATTGTCGAGCAGGCCGCCGTAATCTGTAGAGGTGTCGCAGTGCATGGAGAAGGCGTAGCCGAAAGGTTCCATGTCATGCAGATACCAGTTCCGGGCCGCCTGATAATGCGGATGGCCGATGATATTGTCGCCCCGACGGGCAAATGCCACCATCGCCATCGCTCCGCCGGAACCCATTCCGAAATTATAGTAGTGCATTCCCTCGCGAGGTGCACCCTGCGGATAAACCCCGTATGTGTGCAGGTCTCGCAGCACCTCGACGCTCTTCGGGTAAATCCCCGGGTCGTATCCCTCCTCGCCCTCGATGCAAAGAGCGGTCACCACAAGCCCCATGCCGTGCGAGAGGAAATTGTAGGTGCGCTGCTCAGGTTTCAGTTCCATCCCGCTGGAGGTTTTGCCTTTGATGCTTGCGGATATCGCGCCACGCACGGTCGCACGCTGCTCTTCGCTGAGGTTGTTGTACAGGAAATCGTATGAGAGGCCGAAGTTGATGTCGGGATTGGACTTGGCCGGACCGAATCCGACGGTGCGTCCGTTTAGGATCTTGGCTAGAGTTGTGAGCGCAGCACAGCAGTTCTTGGTCCTCTCCGGATTCTGTTCAATCATGCAGATGAAGGATTCGAACCCGAGAACTACGCTTATGTTGGCTTTCCACCATTCGCTCTCGGCGTAATCCAACGCCTTCAAGTCGCCCGCCACAAGCGCCGAATAAACCTTCCCGAGCGGTTTCTTGTCGCCGCCGGTCGCGTTCGACGCCCAGCCGGTAATCGAGGCGTATGCCCGACGGCCGCAGGCGGTTTCCTTCAGTTCTTTCCGGATGCGCGGCAGATCTTCCGGACTGAACAGAACACGCGGATGCACTCCCGGAGCCGGAGCCTTTCCGAACGGATGCGGCACGTCAGGTAACTTGATCTGCACCGGCGGCACCTGGCGGTCATTCACGGAAACCATTCCCTGCCGCAACGGCACCGCCGCATCCGCCGCAAGGAGAGGTATGCAGGTTGAAAAACTCAAAACGACTGCGGCGCATGCCGCATACATACATTGATTTGAGGCACTCATCTTTTTATCCTTATATTTGTGTTTATCGTATAGGAGTTTCAAAGTTTCCTTGTTAATTTTTCCGGAACGGAAAAATTTTCTTATTCCAAACAGAGTTGCGACCCTTGGCCGCCGAATTTCATTACTTTATCATGAATTTTACAATCCTCTTGTTGCCGACATCGGCCACATAGAGCCATTCGGCGCCTTTGGCGTCCTTGAGGGCTGCAATGCCGGCAGGGGAAGAAAATCCGGCCCCAGTGCTGTCATCGCTTTTTCCATAACGCCCGTACGACGCCAGGTAATCACCGTTTCCGCTGAAGCACATGACAATATGGCGGGCGGCGTCGGTCACCCATATACGGCCTTTGGAATCCATGGTGACGCCCATCGGTTTGCGACAGTCGAAATTGCCGGGGATGTATCTCTCCTGATAGCTTTTGCTCCACAGCGGTTTGCCGTCCGGAGCGAGACGCCAGATGGAGCGGGTGCCAGCACCGGCGACCAGCAGTCCGCCGTCCTGTGTCTTGCAGAGTCCGTAATCACCGTAATCCGCAGTGGCGGTGCCGACTTCCAGAATGCGTTCGCTTTTGCCGGTTTCAGGCGCCCAGCGGAACAGCGAAACTTTCCGGCCGTGCGGATTATTTTCCGCATCATAGAGACGCAGGATGACATTCCCCTTCGGATCCACCTCCAGGTCGTTTGGCGTCATGTACCAGGCTTCGTAAAGCGGTTTTCCTCCGTTGAGATACTCGAGCGTTCCGTATCCGGCATCCGTTTTGCGGGCACGGTAGAGATTCACTCCGCGCGATTTGCCACGATAGTGGGAGGCAAGATAAAGGTCGCCATTGGGAGAGAAGGCGAACGAATCAAAGACCGTCTCTGCAGGCTGCGGAGCATAGACAAGCATGGCTTGGTCAGAACCCGGAGCAAGACGCCAGAGTTTCCCCTGGGAGAGATAATGGATCGCACCCGCGTGAATTTTCAATTGGGTGAATCCTGACAGATTGCGGCTTTGGTTTTCCTTAGGTTCATTCGGATTGCCGGAGAGTTCAACCTTTTGCAACTTTGGCGCGTCGGCACGGTCGGTCAGCCCGTGCGGGATGCTTCGGTTCCACATGCCCGGAGGAAAACGGCCCGTCAGACTGTAGATCTTGACGAGCGGCAGACTGTCAATGCGCCACGCCTTCCAGTATTCCCCTTTTGCGAATCCCGCAACTGCCGCATCGAGAATTGTGACAGCCTCAGAGATTTCCTTTTCGCTTAATTCCGGTGAGACACGATGCTGCGTCAGGTCGGCGCTCAGCTGTTTTGCGAAGGCCGCAACAGGTGCGACCTTTTCAGCGAATCCGGCGGGCGTCTGTACGCGGCAGTCGGTCAGCTTGCACTTTTCCGGAGCCATAAACGACTTGAGCATGTACGGCTCGAGTTCGAATGTAAGCGCGCCTT
>JBAZRS010000180.1:8407-9335 GCA_041662825.1 Victivallales bacterium
CACTTTCACAGGCAGGCGGTTCACGGCGTAGAAGAAGAGCGAACCGTGATCTTTGGCGGACCAGACCGCAACCGGATCGCGGGCCTTTTCCCAGGGTGTAAAAGGAATGGCGGGCAGGGCGCGGTATTCGCGCAGGAACGGCTGCATCACAGAGGGTGTGCCGAACATCCAGCCCGCTCCTCCGTTGATAAGGAAGCTGGTGTCGCAGTCGGCGAGGGCGATGGCGTAGAGTTCGCGTTCATTGAATCCGGACGGTACACAGCATTCATTGATGAAGACATCCTTGCCGCCGAGGCGGTCGAATTCCGCCGCATGCCCATACTCGAAATAAGAAGTGTAAAGAGAGTAGCCGCGGTCGCCCCAGCGTCTGACCTGCTTGGCCTGCGGCGAGTAGAGTGACGGCTCGATCACGCCTGCATCCATGAGCGGCGAGGAATAGCGGCGCCCGTACATGCCGCCCTGAATCACGACGAAACCGGGTTCCTTATCGTATAATTTGGGATCCATGCCGATCTCGCGCATCTGCCCGAACATGTCCTTGGCTATAGATTCACGCTCCCCGGGACCGAAGTAGTTCAGGAAAAGCCGCGCGTCCGGCTTCGCCTGGCGAATGCGGTCGCGGAGGCGCTGGTGGAATGCGAATATTTTCTTGCAGCGCCAGTCCAGCCACTCCTCTCGCTTGACTCCGGTCAGAAAATCGAAGCGTTGACGGAAGCGTTTGGGATCATCCGCATTGCCCGGCACAGCAATGCCGGTTTCCTTTTGGAACTGGGAGATGGTCCAGTCCTCATACCCGAATTTCAAGCCTGGCAGTGCATTGT
The DNA here is from genome assembly GCA_041662825.1 of Victivallales bacterium. Classification (GTDB taxonomy): domain Bacteria; phylum Verrucomicrobiota; class Lentisphaeria; order Victivallales; family GWF2-50-93; genus GWF2-50-93. Next base: position 9,229 of record JBAZRS010000180.1, read on the forward strand.
AACCTGCCCACTGCCAGCTTAGCATCAGTCTGCATGAGATGCCCGCGAACGCCGGACTGTCCTTGAGATTGTCGGCCAGCTCCCCGATCAGATCCAGATATTTCTTT
>JBAZRS010000181.1:0-9310 GCA_041662825.1 Victivallales bacterium
TTGACGGCGTTGAAGGCGTTGAAGGCGTTGAAGTCGTTGAAGGCGTTGAAGTCGTTGAAGGCGTTGAAGGCGTTGAAGGCGTTGAAGTCGTTGAAGGCGTTGCCGATTACTGATGACTGATTAAAAAAGGAGGAAACATTTTGAAAAATATCAAAGCATTTCAAGATGCATCTCCTCCTGATTTGCATGCACCCGTCGATCCAGCAATCCAGCAATCCGGCTATCCATCAATCCTTTCAGAGGCGGATGAGATCATCAGGCAGTTGGAAGGGCGGCCGGAAAACCTTATTGCCATTCTTCAGGCCTTCCAGCGCAAATGGCGCTACCTGCCGCCTGAAGCTTTGCAGCGCCTGTCTGAAACAACGGACATCACACCCTCCCGCGTCGAGGGAGTTGCGACTTTTTACAAGCAGTTCCGCCTGCGGCCCGCCGGAAAACACACCATCAGGATTTGTGTAGGGACGGCATGTCATGTCAAAGGTTCTGGCAAACTCATCAAAGCGGTTTACAGGGAATTGGAAATACCTGAAAATGACGACACTTCTCCGGACATGGCCTTTACAGTCGAGAAGGTCGCTTGTCTCGGATGCTGCACGCTGGCGCCGGTAATTGTCATTGATGAGACCACCTATGGGCATATGACGCCGGAAAATGTCGGGCAGGTTATCCGTGACTTTTTGAAACATGAGGAGGAGTTTTGTGGAAGGAAAACGGCCGGTCCCTCGCAGGCGTCCGTGAAATCCGGCATGACGGAGATCCGCATAGGCCTTGGTTCATGTTGCGTGGCCAGCGGAGCCGGCAATGTGAGGGATGCCTTTCAAAAGGCCCTGACAGATCATGGTGTCAGCGCCTCTGTGAAAAGGGTTGGATGCGTCGGGATGTGCCACAATACCCCACTGGTAGAGGTGGTAACTTCCGAGGGGAATTCACAGCTATACGCAAAAGTGCGTCCGCTGGACGCCTCGCAGATTGTCCGGCGCCATTTTCCATCCCATGGGTTTTTGGGACGGATTAAAAGATCGGTCAATTACTCCGTTGAGCACCTGCTTACCGACGAAGTATGGGAACCTGTTGCCAGCCGTTGTGGCCTTAATACATGCAATCCCTCGCTGACTGCGTTTCAAGGGCTTCAAAAACATGTCGCCTTGGAACACTGCGGCCATATTGATCCGACCAGTTTGGATGAATACCTGAAATATGGCGGTTTTGCCTACAGTCAGCGCTGTCTGAAGGAACTGAGCCCTGATGCAATAATAGATATTGTCAGCAGGAGCGGATTGCGCGGCCGCGGAGGGGCCGGTTACCCGACGGGTCAGAAATGGGCAAGCGTGAAGGCGGCAAAAGGCGATGAAAAATATATTGTCTTAAACGGGGACGAAGGGGATCCCGGCGCCTTTATGGACAGGATGATTCTGGAAAGTTTTCCGTACCGGATCATCGAGGGGATGATAATTGCGGCGTATGCCGTCGGAGCCGGACAGGGAGTCCTTTACATACGCGAAGAATATCCGCTGGCCGTGATTCGAGCACAGGAGGCGATACGGCATTGCATGGAACGGGGATTTTTAGGGGAAAACCTGTTCGGTACGGGCTTCTCGCTGCAGTTGCGCATCATGCAGGGTGCAGGAGCCTTTGTGTGCGGTGAGGAGACAGCTCTGATTGCCTCGCTGGAGGGGAAACGGGGCATGCCCAGAATGCGGCCGCCATATCCGGCCGATAAGGGATTATGGGGGAAACCCACGCTCATAAACAACGTCGAGACATTTGCCAACATTCCCTGGATTTTTCAAAATGGAGCAGAGGCGTTTGCGAGTGTCGGAACGGAGAAAAGTAAAGGCACCAAAGTTTTTGCTCTGGCAGGCAAGGTGAACAGAGGGGGTCTTATTGAAGTTCCTATGGGGAGCACGATAAGGCAGATAGTTGAACAGATAGGCGGTGGAGTTGCCGAGGGCAGGAATTTCAAGGCTGTTCAGATTGGCGGTCCGTCGGGAGGATGCATTCCTGCAAGTTTCTGCGATACGCCAATTGACTTTGAAACGCTGACCGCGCAAGGCGCCATAATGGGCTCCGGCGGCCTCATAGTCCTTGACGACACCGATTGCATGGTGGATATGGCCCGCTATTTTCTTTCCTTCACCCAGGATCAGTCATGCGGCCGTTGTACACCCTGCCGGATCGGCACCCGGCGTATGCTGGACATTCTGGAACGCCTCTGCAAAGGGGAAGGTGAAAAAGGGGATATTGAAAAACTGGAATCTCTCGCCCTGACGATCAGGAAAAGCAGCCTTTGCGGACTTGGCCGTACAGCCCCCAGCCCCGTCTTGTCCGCAATACGGCATTATCGCGATGAATACGAAGCGCATATCAATGGCGAATGCCCCGCAAAAAAATGTGAAGCGCTTATTAAATATACTGTAACCGACAAATGCATAGGATGCACTTTATGCGCACAGATCTGCCCTGTGGACGCCATAGCAATGAAGCCATATGAAAAACATGAAATAGATGACAAGAAGTGCGTCCGATGCGGGGCATGCAAGAAAATATGCCCTGCAGAAGCGATAGAGGTGGGATAAGATGCCGAAATTAACCATAGACGGACAACACGTGGAAGTCGCCGCTTCCGCAACAATAATTGAAGCTGCGGCAAAACTGGGGATAAAAATCCCGACGCTGTGCCATAAGGAGGGTTTTGAACACAACACCTCATGCATGGTCTGCGTTGTAAAGGTGGAAGGTCTTGAACGGCTTGTGCCGGGATGCGCGATGCCAGTAGCGGAAGGCATGGTTGTGGACACCAGAAGCGATGAGGTCAGGGAAGCAAGGCGTATGTCGCTCGAGCTACTCCTGAGTGATCATGTCGGGGATTGCGAAGGTCCGTGCAGGGCTATTTGCGCGGCTGCGATGAACATACCGCTCATGCTCCGCCTGATTCAGGCGGGTGAATGGGAAAAGGCATACACTGTCGCGAAAAAGGATCTGGTGTTGCCCGAAACACTGGGATTTATATGTCCGGCGCCGTGTGAAAAGGGATGCAGGCGGAAACAGCATGACAGCCCCTTAGCCATTAAAAGCCTGCACAGGCTCATCTCCAGACGATGCAGGGAGAAGGGAAATATCCCTGTCTGCGAGGCAGCTGGGCGAAGCGGGAAAAAAGTGGCCATAGTAGGTGCGGGGCCGGCCGGTCTGAGCACCGCCTTCCAGCTTGCGGTCCAGGGCCATGCCTGCGTGCTTTATGACAATCATGACTTGCCCGGCGGCATGCTTCGCCACGCTATCCCTGAAGATATACTGCCGCATCAGGTGCTGGATTCGGAGATCAAATTGATCCTGTCGATGGGAATAGCTTTCATACCTTCATACACATTGAAAGACAGGGAGACACTTAATCGCCTTTGCGGGGAATATGATGCCGTAGTCCTTGCCCTTGGGACTGGGGCCGATATCGGAGAACTGGGTTTGACGACAACCCATGAAGGCGTTTCCGCCGACCACATCACTGGCGCAACTTCCATGCAGGGTGTGTTTGCGGCAGGAGGGATAATCAGGCCCATTCACAAGATGGCGGTCCGCGCCATAGGTTCGGGACGGCATACCGCAAAAAGTGTGGACTATTATCTGAGATACGGTAAGAATTTGACGGAACCCCACCAGATCAATGTCAAAATGGGACTTCTGAAGAAAGAGGAGATGGAGATTTTCCTCCGCGATTCAAACAGGGGCGAATGCGCAATTAAAACTGAAGGGCGGGATGTGTTTTCTGATGAGGAATGCAAACTGGAGTCGTGCCGCTGCCTACATTGCGACTGCAGAGCCTCCGCAAATTGCTCATTGCGTTCCATCTCTTCGGAATATCTGGCCCACACGTCAGCCTTCAAACACAGCAGGCGCATGTTTGAGCAGGACGCCTCGCATCCTGACATAATATATGAGCAGGGCAAGTGCATAGCCTGCGGCCTTTGCATACAGGCGGCCGAAAAGGCTGGGGAAAGATCAGGCAATACATTCATCGGCCGCGGCTTTGATGTGCGAATAGTCCCACCGTCCGGCAAAACCATGTCGGAGGCCCTGAAGATATCGGCCATGGAATGTGTCCAAATATGTCCTACCGGCGCCTTGAGCCTTAAGGGAAAGGGTATAGATTAGGCGCCCATGTGCCGCAACTTGAAATAATTTGAACATCGAACATTGAACATCGAACTTCCAACTTCGAATGAATTCAGTCTAAATTCGATGTTCGATGTTCAAAGTTGGATGTTGGATGTTCATCGCTTTGAAATTCCTATATGAACGTGAAAAAAATGGAAGACTATCAATGAAAATATTGTATTGCGGATGCGAATATTGCGACATCATCGAAAAGGATAAGAAGCAATCGGTTTATTCTGCGCTGGCCTCTTCCGGGATGGATGTCGTCGCAATTCCCGATCTCTGCCAGGTTGCGGCAAAAGAACGGAATCTGCTGAAGGATATTGCGGTGTCAGGAGAACTGGCAGTAGTTGCATGTTTCCCCAGGGCGGTAAAGGCTTTGTTTGATTTTGCCGGACTCGGTAAAAAGGTAAAACTGCATTTTTTCAATATGAGGACATCCAGTGCTGAGGAAATACTGGGAAAACTGAAAGTGCCCGTAGCAAAGAGGCTAGGTTTTTCCCTGTGGGAAAAATGCGCCACTGGCACGTTGAAATGCCGGGAACGCCGACCGTCTGGTCGGCTCTTAAAAACAGCCAAGCAGACGCTTGGCGTTCCCAGGTTGGGACATTCGACAAAAACGTTTGCCATAATTTCCCGTAAGGGGCTAAGCGGAGTTTCGCCTGGAAAGAGCAGGACGGATAAAAAAGACTGGATCCCTTGGTTTCCCGTAATCGAATATGGCCGATGCGTCAACTGCAGGCAATGTTTGAGCTTCTGCCTTTTCGGCGTCTATGAGCTTTCAAAAAAAGGTAAGGTAACTGTCGCCAAACCGGAAAACTGCAAGACAAACTGTCCGGCCTGCGCCAAAGTCTGCCCTAAATCGGCAATCATATTCCCGAAATATTCGGAATCCCCTGTCAACGGAGACGAGATCGATGAGAATTCTCCGGCGGGAAAAAACATGAAAATCGATTACGCCGAGATATTGGGAGACGACGCATATGCCGTACTGCAACAGCGCAGGCGTATGGCCGCATTTCTGAATGGCATGAACGCAGCGGACGGGAAGCCGGCAAAAAAGAGGCTGCTGAAAAAATCAAAATGATATTTAAACTCACAAAACGAATGCTTCTGGAAACCGACAAACGGCTTCTTTTCAAATTCGCATATAACTTCGGCTGGAAGGGAATCAGGGCCGTGCAGGCCTTTGAGCGGCGTGCAAAGAAAGGCGAACAGTTTCCCGCCTTCCTGTTTTTGTCAATCACCAACAATTGCAATCTCAAATGCCAGGGCTGCTGGGTTACCCCTAGCGTCCCGGCATTGGAACTTGCTCCCGGCGAAATTGAAAACGTGATTGAATCATGCAAGCGGCACGGCTCGTATTTTTTCGGAATCATGGGTGGGGAACCGCTGCTTTACAAAGGACTCTTTGACATAATTGCAAAACATCCGGAATGCTATTTCCTTATATTTACCAACGGCACGCTTCTCACAGATGAGATCGCCCGCGAAATGCGCAGACTGGGCAATGTGACCCCGCTTGTGAGTGTTGAAGGCACGGCTGACGTCAGCGACATACGCCGCGGAGGCCGCGATGTCTATTCGCACACCATGCAGGCTTTGGAAAACTGCAGCAGGAACAGACTGGTCACAGGCGTGGCGACGAGTGTGTGCAAAAGCAATTTCCGCGATCTTGTGTCCGAGAAATTCGTGAATGAACTTGTTGCAAAAAAAGCTCACTACATCTGGTATTACATATATCGTCCGGTGGGCGGGACACCGCATCCTGAACTGACACTGGATCGCAGCGAGATATTGGAACTGAGGAAATTCATTGTAGATATCAGGATGAAGGCGCCAATAGCGATCGTTGACTCCTACTGGGATCATCTTGGCAGGGCGCTGTGTCCTGCGGCCACCGGAATGGGTTATCATATCAATCCTGCGGGATATGTTGAATTCTGCCCTCCCATACAATATGCTAAGGAAAACATAAGCGATGCGAACTGGCCGGAAGCGGTCAAGGGTTCGGAATTCCTCGCGGGATTCCGGAAACTAGCAAGCAGTACGTCCCGTGGATGCATATTGCTGGAAAATCCCAAACTCATGGCTAAATTCATTGTCGAACAGAAAGCGCTGAATACGAGCGGAAGGTGCGCTGGGATTGAAGAGCTGGAATCGATGGGGTGCTGCGCGAGCCATCACCAGCCGGGATACGAGGTGCCTGAAAGGCATTGGGCATACAGGTTTGCGAAAAAATACTGGTTCTTCGGTTTTGGAGCATATGGATGATGATAAAAAAACAGAACAATTCAAAAACAGGCGCTGAAAGTGTAAATGCAGTTCCGCAATCAAGGGCGGAGCGGGAAAAATTCTTGAGCCATGTCAGCAAATACGTTGGGACTAATGTTCTTGTTCCCCCTGTCACGGTAGACCAGATCAGGAGACACGCCGGCGTCTTGCGCGGACAATGCCGTATCGACAGGCGGTATTCGGATTTCATTTCCGTGCTCCTGGGGAATACCGTCTGGATGAATACCGTCTCAACTGTGCCGTTCAACAGGCGGATTTTCATGATACCCCATTGCCTGCGCGACAAGAAGACATGCACAGCGGAAATGGATGAGTTCGGCCTTCTCTGCCGGGAATGCGGCAAATGTCCGATTGGCACTTTGAAGAAGGAAGCTGAATCCCTCGGTTATCTTGTCCTGGTTGCCGAAGGCACCACGCTGGTGACGAGCCTGATCGGACAGGGAAAAATTGATGCGGTGATAGGCATTGGCTGCCTGTCATCGCTCGAAAAGACATTTCCGCATATTGCTTCCAATGCCGTACCCGGTCTGGCAATACCGCTCCTGCACAACGGCTGCATAAATACAAAAGTTGACGTCGTGTGGGCAATAGACATGCTCCACTTGAAATCTGAAAATGAAAATGTCAGCCACATTGATTATCATGCCTTACAGAAGGAAGTGTCCTCCTGGTTTTCCATCGGACAGCTGCGGAGCTTCTTGAAGCCGGGCCGAAACACAGTTGAGAAAATAGCTTTTGAATATCTCGCAAAGGCCGGAAAGAGGTGGAGGCCTTTTATCGTTGCGGCAACTTACAAGGCCCTGTCTCCATCCTCGGGCTCAATACCGGACGCTGTGAAGACTCTCGCCATATCGATAGAATGTTTCCATAAGGCGTCACTCCTGCACGACGACATCGAAGATGACGACGATTTCAGGGACGGCGAGAGGACCTTGCACGCGGTACACGGGATCCCGATAGCCATCAACATCGGCGATTTCCTTCTTGGCGAAGGATACCGGCTGATAGCCGGATGCGATATTCCGCAGGCGCAGAAGGGACTTCTGCTGGACGTTGTTTCGCGGGGACACAGGAACCTCTGCATCGGACAGGGAATGGAACTGTCATGGAGGTCGTCCGGACATCTGCCGACTGTGAAAGAAATAATCGCAATATCCAGACTTAAGACGGCGCCGGCCTTTGAAGTCGCATTCATGCTTGGGGCGATAATGGCAGGCGCCGACGCCAGGACCTGCAGTTCCCTCAAGGACTTCAGCACATACCTGGGAATCGCCTACCAGATAAGCGATGACATGAAGGACGCCTCCCGAAAGTCCGGACATCCTGAATTGTCGATAAACCTGGCGGCGGCCAACGAGTTGTTGCGCGGGAAGAAACGCGGCAATGCGGAACTGAGGAAAACCGCCTCCTCCGCGAAAGTGAAGGAGAAAGTCGGCAGGATGTTGGCACACCACAGGAAGCTGGCAGTCACCGCCGCCAACGGGGTTGACAGCGTCGCCCTGAAGACTTTCTTATACAGGATCATCGGGAGAATTGTCAAGACGTGAGAAAAATCACAGTCATATTATTTACATGTCTACCAATGCAAGAATCATGTATCTGCTTTTCCTGATCCGCTCCTTTTTCTCAGAATTATTGCGGAAACCGCAAAAATTAACACTTTTAGATTTCCAGAAAGCCATTTTTTGATTCTTCATCTTTAAATGATATATTACCGGAGAAAGGCAGAGACAATGACACATGGGCAAATAGACAGGATAAACTTGGCCGTTAACCGGGTTGCTGCAAGGCGCATTGAGACCGATCCTGAAAGGAAAGGCCTTGATATTGCCCTGTCCAATATCCGCAGATGGAGAGCTAACGGCACAAGAAGTATGCTTTATGACAGATGGGAGAAAATCATCACTTCCGGAGACTGGAAGACCATCCGCCACTATCTTGCCTCTGCCACCGACGGAAGGGCAACACAACTCCAACAGAATACACCTTTTCGTAATACCATACCAATGGAACTCCGGAAACGTATTGATAAGAAATTCTCCGGAATAAAAATATGAAAAGGCAGCAGTTCGACGATATTCTTCTCAAGGCTGCCAAAGAATCCAAAAGCAAACTTATCATTATTGGGAGTCAGGCATTTTTTGCTGCTACACGATCAGATATCATTCCTGAAATTGTCGAAATATCCGATGAGGTTGACATATTGCCGGAAAACATATCCGATGTGGAATCCATTGAATGCAGACTTGGAGAAAAGTCTGAGTATTTCGAAAGATACGGAATATTTGTACACGCGCTTGAAGACATTGACAGGCATATGCTAACCGAAGGATGGAGAGAACGACTTGTCCCTTATAAGGTCAAGGATAGTTCCCAAGGCGTAGAATACGAAGTTCTCTGCCTTTCCCTTCCTGACATATGCATAAACAAGCTTTGTTTCGGAAGACCGAAGGACTATGATTTTGTCTCTGATGTAGTTTCCAAAGCGCATATCAAAATGAGAGAAATTGAATCCCTTGCCGGAAGTGTTCAAAGCAAATACAGGAACATTCTGAAGCAGAACATTGAAAAGGCCAAGGGCTTCATTAGGCAGAATATAAAAAAATAATTCCATCAATGTGCGGTAGAACTCAAAGACCTTTCAAAATTGCCGCCATGATTTAACTTGATTTCCGAGCTTGGACGAATAAAACCTTTTCTTAACCACTCCCGAACTTAGGCGTTTCAGATTCGACAGGTTCGATCCCCTCACCGCAAGCCGAATCCGCCTAGACTGATAAACTTTAGAACTTCCGCATTTACGCACTCCCGAACTTCCCCTCAGTGTCATTCCATGGCATTTTTTTTGACACAAATGAAAATCCCC
>JBAZRS010000182.1:0-9119 GCA_041662825.1 Victivallales bacterium
CTCCGGGCAGCGCCAGCACCTTGAAGTCCTGTGTGGTAAGGCGTCCGTCGCAGATATCCTGGAGGCGGATTGCCAGTGGGAGGTGCCCTGCGGATTCGATTGCACGGGCAAAAGCGGGTTGGAGGCTCGGTGCGGCCCCGCCGTCGGCGGTGTGCGTGGAGACAAATGCCACGCGGGCGCCGCTTGGGATTGCGGCAGTTATATTCGGGGCGGAGGCGTCACCGGAAGCGGCCCAGCGGACCATGCGTCCCAGAAGAATCCAGCACCCTTCCGAATTGGGGTGGACTCCGCCAAGATCCCAATTGTCCCAAATTGTCCAATCCAGTTCCGAGTCGCCCCGCAGTTCCGGATCAAAGCCGCAAAGGACGATGCGCCCCTTTGACAGAGTGCAACGGACAAGCGCGGGTCTGCCGAGAGTGTCCGAGGCCACGGTGACGGCCGTCTTGGATGTCTTAAAGTAACCTCCGCCGCTGGAAACGTACGCAGATTGGGAACCAATGCCAAAGGCCCCGTCCACAATAGTGAAATCCTCCAATCCGGGTTGAGGATAGGTCGGAACGAAGCGTGGCGCGCCGATGCTGATATTTGACAGGAAGGAGGCACCAGCCTCTATCCCCAGCAGTCCCCCGCCGCTATTGGCGAACCGCCGAATCCCCATCCAAGCCTTGTAGTTCCCGAGGTAATTGTAATCCCAGTAACCTGTTGTCGCGCCGTCCTCCCCGGCGGGAAGCACGAACACGTCGAAGTTGGTTTTGTTCAGGCGTCCAGCCTCGATGTCATCGGTCTCGATACCGAGCGGCTGGCATCCGGCCGCAGCCAGAGCCCGGAAGAGGGCCACGGTCTTGTCCCCGCACGCCCCTTGATCCACGAATACGGCGACCCTGATGGGACGCGATGCCGTCAAACCCTGTGTTTCCAGTCCAGTCAACGGAAGCGCCTGAAGAAAAAAGGCGATGAGAAGTACGAAAGTCCAAAGAATGTCACGGCTCCTGTAATGGTGCGTCCCCCCCTCTGAAAAGCGACGATGAGCTGTGTCTGCAATCATTTTCCACTCCTTGAGTAAATGGTTGAATACAAAATTTCCAGGCAAGATTCACTACATAGGCAGCCCTCCTTTGCAAGCAGTTGAATGAAGATTCCCCAAATACCGACAGCAATATTCATGCCATGTACTGTAATGCGGAATCCTCAGGAACAAGGAGGAAAATTAATGGGGGAATAAGTTGTAATTGCAGAGGAATGGAAAATCCCCTCAGACAAGAGGGGAAATAAAAAAAACACCGGTCTCCGCATCGCATCAGGAAACAGGCTGAAAATTTTACCGCCTTTGACGGCGCCAGAGGCTGTTATGCCCGCATTACTTCCGCAGCAGGGCCTTGCGCCCGATGTCGTTTCTGAAAAAGCAGTCGCACCAGTAAATATTGCCGGCCGCCTGGTAGGCGTTGGCAATTGCGGTCTTGATGTCCTTCCCCTTTGCAGTGACTCCCAGCACGCGGCCGCCGGTGTTCACGATTTTCCCGTCGACAAGTGAGGTGCCCGCATGGAAGACGACTGCGCCATTTTCCTCCGCATCCTCAAAACCGCTTATCTCGTAGCCTTTCTTGTATTCATTAGGATATCCCCCGGAGGCCATGACAACACAGACCGCAGGTTCCTCAGTCCATTCAAGGTTTACAGAACAGAGGCGTCCCTCGGCCGTCCTCAGCATGACATCGGCGAGATCGGACTTGAGGCGCATAAGGACGGCCTGGGTCTCCGGATCGCCGAACCTGACATTGAACTCCAGAACTTTGGGTCCGTCCGAAGTCAACATCACGCCCGCATAAATGATTCCGTGGTAATAAAGTTTCTCCGCCTGAATCCCCTTCAGGAATCTCTGCAGTATTTTCTCGTTGATTTCCTTGAGCAGTGCATCTGTGACAACAGGCGCGGGGGAATAGGCTCCCATTCCGCCTGTGTTGGGCCCCGTATCTCCGTCACCCACGCGCTTGTGGTCCTGTGAGGTGACCAGGGGGATTATCACATTGCCGTCGGTAAGCGCAAGAATTGACGCCTCTTCTCCGATGAGAAGCTCCTCGACGAGGACTTTCTTTCCCGCGTCTCCGAAAGCCCCGTTGAAACAGAGTTTCACCGCCTCCACCGCGTCCTTTTCATTATATGCGAGTATGACGCCTTTTCCGGCCGCAAGGCCATCGGCTTTTATCACGATTCCGGGGATTTTGGATTCAAACCTGAATCTTACATAGTCTGTCGCCTCTCCCTGTTCCGTAAAAGTCCGGGACAAAGATGTGGGAATGTCATGCTTGATCATGAACATTTTCGAATACGACTTGCTGCCCTCAAGCCTTGCGGAAGCCTTGTCCGGCCCGAATATCTGAAGTTTCTGTTTCCTGAAAACATCGACTATGCCGTCACAGAGCGGAGCTTCGGGGCCGACCACGGTCAGCCCTATGCTGTTCGCTTTTGCGAAATCCGCAAGTTTGTCTATCTCGTTGACACTTATATCCACACATTCTGCGACATTCGCAATGCCCGGATTTCCCGGGGCACAGTATATCTTCCCGACAATTTTGCTCTGGGCGAGCTTCCAGCAGATGGCATGTTCGCGGCCTCCGCCTCCGACAACAAGTATGTTCATGGTATTTCCCCCTGATTCCTGTAAATAATTTCTACGGGTACTTTACCCCGAATCACATCTGTTTTCCAGTAATCAGCAAGAGTCTTGCCCCGTTAAATCGAACCAAATTCAAATTAACCACCAAGACACGGGGGCACAAAATGGAAGTTCGAGAGTTCTGGAGTTCGAAAGTTCTAGAGTTTAAAATCCTTACTATGGAGGTAATTTCAAAAATAGGAATTCAGGAGTCAGAATACAGGAGGCAGAATTGAATTTGAACTCAAATTTGTTTAATTCTGAATCCTGACTTCTCTCCTGAAACTGCCGTTGGTGTTCACGGCTTTAGCGTGTTCTTTTCTTGGCAGTTTCATTTTGATAAAAACTGGCGTTCTTTTGACGCCAGACAGGAACTCCTTTGAAACTTGCCTTAGAAGTATGTGTGTAACCGTTAAGCTGGGTACCTTCTACAAGATAAATTGACAATGAGCGATTATCTCCCCTGTGGGTTTACCCCGCAGGAAGCAAAGATTGGAAGGCTAGCGGCGTAGCCATTAGCCTCCAATCTTCTTCTCCTGCCAGATAAACTGGCAGGGGGAATGATAATGAATGTCCAGCTTAACGCTTACGTATGTGTCGGGCCTTGGTCGCCCTTGGCGCCGCGCCTCTGGCGGGTAAATTTTCTAGCCCGACAAAATGGCGGCCAGGAATGACCGCCTTACTTAATCGGCAATTGTTTCTTATTGATAAAACTGACGCCGTACCAGTCGGGCGCTGAATTCTGACTATTTTTGAAATTGGCTCGGTTAATCGGCTTATTTCTCTAGTCTCTGCCAATTCCTTTGTGCCTTTGACACTTCATCCTCCGGCGACAGCCTTGCAGATTACGGCTGAGGAAAAGCCCCTTGACACCAGATACCTGAACATTTTCTGTTTCCTCTTGTTTAGATCCTTTTCCCTCTCAAAAAACAGGCGGCGTTTTTTCAAGGCATCGGCGGCGCGTCCGGCTTCATCGTCCTCTGAAAATCCGCGCCCCATCACTTCGCCGGAGATTTCGGGGGGAACCCCGCGCTTCCTCATCGCCAGCCGGATCCGCGTAAGCCCGAGCCCTTTGGCCGTCAGTTCATTGAAATACGATTCTGCGAAATTCGCATCGTCCAGGAATTTCCGTTCTGCCAGAACTGCCACGACTTCATCAATCACATCCTTCGGGAATTCGCGTCTGGCAAGCTTTCCCCTCAACTCCGAAACGGTATGCTGTCTCCTCGAAAGCAGCCGGCCTGAACTTTTCAGGGCTTCGTCAAAAGATTTTTCCTTTTCCTGTTTCATGATCCTTTGTATTCCTTTTTGAATTTTCCAGATGTTTTCCTGAATTCGGATATTTCTTCGGCGGACGGTTTTCTCTGTCTGAACCTTATGTCCATGTATCTTCCCGAAAGCTCTGCGAATTTCGCAAGCATATTGTCGGAAAGGGGGAAGCTGCTGATCCACTCGTTAACTGTCAGATGCCCCGGTCTCCGGATCTTGCGTTTCCGGCCTATGAATTTCTCAAGGCTTCTGAATTCGTTCTGAAGGGCATGCGTCTCCGCGTCCAGACCGAGCCGCATCATTTCCTTTTTGTTCCTTCCGCGCAGGAGCAGGAATACCAGAAGGCCTGAGAGAAGCAGAAGTCCCGTCCCGCGGAACGGATCCCAGACAAGATCCCTGACCGCGAAATATCCCGCAGACGCCATATCGATGACCGCCTTTGCAAAATTGCCCCTTCTCACGTCTGAAAGCACGGCCTGGAAAATCTCCTTTATCCTGTCGGACCAGCTCTGCCAGAACCCCATCCGGGAGGAGCTGTGAGGAACACCTGAAGGCGGCGTAGGCTCGACGAGAAGCCATTTCCCGTCCTCTCTGGAATACGCCTCGACCCAGGCGTGTGCATTGCCGAGCCTGGAAACATAATATCTCCCCGAAGGATGCGCCTCGTCGCAGACAAAGCCCGTCACATACCTTGCCGGTATCCCGTATTGTCGGAGAAGGAGTATCATCGAGCTTGCAAAAAGTTCGCAATGGCCGCTTCTGGTGTTTTTCATGAAATCAAGCACAGGATCCGTCTCGGGACTCCTCGGCTCGGTGCTGTATTTGAAATTCTTCATGAAATAGTTTTCAAGCCTGCCTATCGCCTCCCTGTCGTTTTGCGCCGGTTCCGGAAAAACAGAGGAAAGGATTTCAGACAGGTCGTTCGAAAGATCGCGGGGCACCTGGACAAGGATTGAATCATCTGCCGGCCGCGGTTCCGGAAACGCAGTTTCCCCGGACGGACCGGGCAGAAAGACCGTATAGCCCCCGTCCCTCTGCCAGTCTTCCGGAATCAGCACACCGTCCCGGGAGAAATTGAGTTTGTCCGCCACCATGTCGAAGCGGTTGCCGCTTCCCGGAACGAGAAGCACATCGCTCGAAAATCTTTTTGACGGATATACGCTGATCCGGTTGTCCGAAGGACTCTCCCCGCCCCTGTAGAAAAAGCTTTTTATGGCGACCACGCCTTCGTAGGCGTTGAAAGACATCTTCTGGAGCGCTGTTTCAGGATTGGCCCATTTCCCGTTCCTGTATCTGGTGTAAGCCCTCCCCCGCAGATATCCCGGGGCGAATGCGGATTCGGCGCGAAGCACAATTACATCCTTGTTCCTTTCGAGCTCCGGACTCAGCACTCTGTAAAGGTTCACCTCCTTTGAGAAGACAAAATAATGCGAGCTCATATAACGCCTCATCCCGGACCTCAGGAATATGTTCTCAAGTTTCCGGAATTCATTCTCATACGCCCTGAAAACCTTATAGCCGGCAAATCCCAGCAACACCGTAAAGACAAGGGCGGCGAGAAGCACCGCCCGCTTTTCCCATTTCCCCGCTTTTCCGATCCGGAAAATCCTCCTCGGCTGAAGTGCAAGCAGTATGAATATGATTTCCAGAACGACTGCAACAGAGAAAATCCGGGTGAAATTCTTCGTCTGTACGGAAAAGAAAAGCAGGCCCTCGCCCTGCTGCGAACTCAGCGTCACATCGCTGCTGAGCAGTACGACGAAAATCGAGAACGCCGCAGTCACCCCCACACTGTAGGGATTGATTTCGAAAAAGGTTATCAGGACAGCGACATAGAGGAGGAACGGCCCTGTTATGTTCGTTGAAAATATGTCCCCGAGAAGGATGAACCTGTTCTTGTCAACCGGAAAGACAAGATCCAGGATTACTGCGAGCACGATGGCCAGCACTATGCTGTAGATTGTCGTACGGTCGCTGTATACGACCGGTTTCCCGACGAGCATTGAAAGGATCAGGCCCGCAAGGCAGATCAGGATCACATGCGGAAGATTCAGGGTCGCCGACAGCAGAAAAGCCGCAGGCAGGATTATCCCCGATGCAATCAGGACGAATTTCCTGTCCTTCCTCAGGTTTTCCCGTTGAAAGTCCTCAGTCATATGTTTTTGACACCCCCTGAAAGCACGTTCCCGGAACTGAGGTAAACCGCGTCCGGCGGCCCCTGTGGCATCTCTTTATCATAAATGATGACGGTCTTCACGGCCGTCCCCGATTCGGCAAGCCGCCTTACCAGGTCCTCCCTCGTCTTGTCCCACTTGAGGAGAATCACCGTCGCACTACCTATTTCGGAAATTTCATTCAGCACCTCCTCTTTCATTTCCGCGAAGCATTCGCCCCGGTACGGCTCAATGCATGCGAGAATGTCGAGGATGTTTTCAAACTGGGCCAGGCTCCTGCCGATCTTGAGATGGTATACCTGGGAGCCGGCCGCGAAAAAGTCGACGACAAAATCCCCCTTCATGAGATTTTCAGCGACTGCGGCCGAAAGGGAGAGGACAGCCTCGAGATCGTTGTAGGGATGCTCCTTGACGGAAAACATCCTCCTCAGACTTCCCGGCATTTCCGCCGATGTGTCTATGATGAGCGCCATTCTGGAGACATATTCGTCCTGGAACTCGCGGACAATGATATCACCGGTCCGCGCGGTGCTTGGCCAGTGGATGTGACGGGGATTGTCGCCAGTGCGGAATTCGCGGCATCCCAGGAATTCCATGGAATCGCCCACCTTGGAGATTTTCGGCAGCGCATTCCTCTGATATCTCCGTCCGACCGGAAGACTTATGGAATTAAGCGTGGTGTAATCCGGATAGATCAGGAGGCGCTGAGTCTCGCTTCCGCGCGAAATCCAGCGGAATATGCCGAAGGGGAAAGTCGAATCGGCAAGCGGGATCGGCAGATTGTATACACCCCTCTTTTTCGTTATCAGATATGAACTCAGGTTAACTTCCGTCCTGGAGGGGATGTATTCGGCTGTCGTCTGTCCGTCGTAATGCTTGAGCGAAACTCCCGGCAGATAACTGTCCACGCTCAGGTTCCAAACCGGAACCGGACGGAGATTTTTAATACGGTAATCCATCCTGACCGGATTTCCGGCCCTCGCCCTCAGCGGTATGTCCCGGCCTATTTTGAGCCGGGGCCTCAGCAAAAACCCGATGATCAGATCGCCTGCGAATATCGCAATCAGGGAAAACGCCAGTATCCTTATGGGATTCTGCATGAGCGTGAAACTGTAGGAGACTATGAGGAAGCTTACTGCTATTATGATCCGGCCGGCGACAGTGAAGAAACTCGTATAGTATGCGTAGATCCACGATACCATCATCAGTGTCGGTGAGCGATATGAAGAATTCCTGACATACGCAGGCAGTTCAATCCAGTCGGGCCCCTCATAGAAACGCCTCCTGACATCTTTGCAGAATGTTGTCAACCGCCTCATTTCACCTTCCCGTCATACTGATTTTTCCCATTCAAATTAATTCATCCTATGAATTTACTTGAATGGGAAAAATATAGGCGGTGAATTTGCATTTAAAACCAATATTAAGGAGGTAATTTCAAAACTCCAGTTTTGAAATTACAAAGCGATGATTTTCTGCCCTTCCTTCAGGAGGGCTTGGAGGCTGTTTTCATCAGTATTCTCCAGGCGCTGCAGCTTCCTGTTGGATTTGCTATCCTCTTCGAGTTTCATCTCATGCGTATTTATGAATTTCTTTATGTAGGTGATCGCACCCTTTTTAGCCTCATTGAAAGGCAACCACGAGCTGTCCTCATGTGTCAGATGCACAATGATTGAATGTATGTATTCCCCGGAAGTCTGCTGCCTGGCTATTCCGGGATTGTGCACATCCCTTGCAGTCTGAACTATTATTTTGTAATATGTCATGTAGATGTCTCCTAAACTTAGTTTCAGTTTCATAAACTATCTTTTCCGGCTGTCAAAGGCAAGATTTTCTTCATATTTTGTCATCTAGAATCGGTCATGAAGCAGTTTTCGCGCCTTTTTCGTGGAATATTTCCGCATGCGGAAACGGCAAGGAGACATGATCAGAATTTCAGAGTCACGGATGCAGTTCCCTTGAAATCGGCAATGGTCACAGTCTCTGTTGCCGGAACATAGGTGCCGCCTTCACATGCAACGGCTTTCTGATCTTCCGGATGTGGCAGGCGGATTGCGACTTTCGCAGGAAGTCTGCCAGACTCCAGCTTGATTTCAGCCTTTATGGTATTGTCCCGGAGATTGGACTCGGCTTTGAAATAAATCGGACCGAAATAGGATTTCACTCCGTTCAGGACGATCTTCTTCCCATCTTCAAGCCAGCGTCTCGGAATGGCTTTAAGCATGGTCAAAGTATCGCCTTCCTCCAGATAAAGCATCCAGCGGGTCTGCATGAGAAACCATGCTTCCTCGTGCGTCTTGTGCTGACTGGCGTGGAAATAATGCTCCCAGAAAGTGCAGGTCTGCCTGTCATGCAGGGCTGAAAGCTGGTTGTAATAGGTTTTGAGGTATTTCTTGACCTCGTCTCTTTTCAAGTGCGCGAAGTCGTGGCGGCAGTAATACGGCTGGCTCAGTCCGGCATTCTCCCTGGTAGTAAGCTGATTGGTCTTGAGCATCATCCACGCTCCGCTTTCCTCAGCTGCGAGGACTTCGCAAATCACCAGCCACATAGGTCCGATAAGAGCATCCCGCCCGCTGAATGTTCCGTGTGTCCACCATTTGCCGCCATCGGCATAAAAACAGAGTCCGCCGTTATATTCTGTCCAAGGCGGAGGCATGGGGGCCCAAGAGCCGTCGCCTATCGGAACCACTGGGGATTTCGCCAGAGACTGGCAGTAGGCATTCCGGATGTCCTCTTTATAACATACAACTTCTTCGCTCAATTTTTTTGCTCCGGGCAGATCTATGACTGAAAGGATTTCCGCTGCCCTTGAAAGGCCGATGTATGACACTGCATTCAGCATGAATGAATGGAAAAAATCCTCGGGGTCGGCCACTTTGCCGTCAAGCAGACCATAACAACCTTTGCCACGGCACTCCTCCGTCTTGTTGCGATCCCGCCACTGGAGCAGAAACTCACAGGCCTTTAGCATTTTGGATTTGACCCGCTGCGCCCATTCCACGTCGCGGGTATAGCGGAAGTGT
>JBAZRS010000183.1:0-9103 GCA_041662825.1 Victivallales bacterium
CATGTAGAATATTCTTCCCGCCGGCCTCCCTGGATATTTAGACTCGCAGGTGGATAGTTTCGAGGATATGGCGCCGTAAGTTTCAATGGAGTCATAAGCTCCGGCGACATAATAGACATTCTGCAGGAAAATTTCCAGCATCTTCCTGGGAATGTCGGATTTTACGGAATCTCTTACAGCCTGTTCGGCTTTTTCCCTGAAGCCTTTATCATCCATTGCTGTTCTGGCGCATCCGACAATGGAAAAATTTTCCGGAAGCATGTCTTTCTGGAAAAGCCTGAAAAGGGAGGGGATGAGTTTCCTGTAGGCCAAGTCTCCCGACGCGCCGAAAATCACAAGCGAGCAACTGCCCGGAACGTTTTCCATGCAGTTGGAGCTTTTGCAGGACTGAGCAATTGGGTTTTGGTTCATGTCGCCTCGGTAATATTAAAACCTGGATTCCTAATCAATATGAGGCAATTTCAAAATTGCCTCATGTGAGCTGATTTTTTTAGTTGGGGTACAAGATTTAGCTTGCTTAACTTATTTAATGCTAAGAACAAACTAAAGTTTGAACTCCAACGGAAGACATTGCCAAAGCAACATTTTCCTGCATTTTGAAATCAGCTCAATATATATGGTTTTTCTTTCAAATATATTCCTGACCTGAATTTATTTGAATGAAAAACTGCAAGCGCTATTTGATGAGCTCTGTTATCTTGTCGGCTATTGTGTTTTTCTGAACGGATTCCCCCGGGTGGTTTTCATCTGCCGGGAGTTTGGGGGCAGGGGGAAGCCATGTTATGACTTCATCCGAGATAAGTACCGCGCCATATTCGATTATGTCCTTCCACTTCTTGACGGAACCGATGTTATCCTTCGTAATGTCGCTGATATTCTGTCTGCCGACATTCACGGTTGAACCGGCCGGAAGGATCGCCGTTGACTCCCCGACCGGGAATGACATGTAGTCCCCCCGGAACATGTCGGTGAAGCGCACGCAGAGCAGGACGGTGACGTTGTGAATGTCGGTCTTGCCTTTGTTGTTGACTGTCACAATGACGCTGTTTGTGAGCCATGCCGGCTCGATGGAAAGGTCTATCAACCCGGGAAGGTCAGTGTCAAGATAGCTTCTGCAGAATTGGAAATCCGAGAGGACCTTGTCCCACTGTCCCTGGAGCCTGCGCCTGAAAAAATGGTCGAAAATCTTTTGTTTTGCAATATCCTTCTGCCCCTTTTCAATATAAATCCTGGCTTTCTGGAAATCCGGGCTGAAGTAGCCGGCTCCTGTTGAAATTCCCCGATATGTATTGATGATCACCCGGCCTTCTTTTGAGCTGTTGAGGTAGGCGCGTTTCTTGTAAAGATTCAAGGTGTCTGTGACTTCCTCTACCTGTTTTGGGTAATAGGCGGCCGACTGGTCGAAATCAAGCATGGCCTTGTCGAAATTCTTTGCCTTCATTTCAATTACTCCGAGCAGAAGCAGTGCGGGGGCGTGCTGCCCGTTATTCTCCTTCAAAGTATCCTCAAGGACGCTTTTTGCGGACGAAAGATCTGTTTCCTTTCCTCTTTCAATGAGGGCCAGTGCGAGCAGGGTGCGGGCTTCTTTTTCATGCGGAGCCATTTTTGCGGCGGCCTGTGCGCAGTTGATAAGTTCATCCCAGTCGCGTTCGTAAAAGGCGAGGTAGGCTCGGTCTCTGGCGGAACAGAGTCTGTTCCATTCCCTTATATATTTCGCGCTGGTCTCGGAATATTCAAAGAGCAGGTCGATCATCTCGTCCTGCTCTTTTTCAAGCCGGTCCCTTATCCTGTCGTATTTCGCCGCATCATCAAGGCGTTTCTGCCAGACTTTTTTCGCCTGTTCACGGTCTATCCTGACACCTGTCACAAGATCATATCCTGTCATGCCCGCTATGTCGGACAAGGCTCCTGATGTGACCTTGTAAATCGAATCCATCTCAGCCGCTTTGTCCTTGGCTTCGAGCATTTTCTTATAGACATTGAAAAACCGGTATTTCAGATTTGCGATTTCCGGAGCCACCAGATCCGACTGTTTCTGCAGGATGAACGGCGTGAGGCTTTCGAAGTTTTTTGCTTCGGCAAGCGCCTTTTCAATGCTGTACAGGGCCATCACTGTCTGGTCAATGTCATATTCATTTTTCTTTTCCGGAAGTTTCCGGATGAACTCTTTCCGGATTTCCTCCACTTTTGGTTCGGCGTTTTTTATGAAGGGGGGGCGTTCCGGCGCCTTATTGCCCGGGTGGAGCCAGAAGGCGAGGAATATGCAGAGTAAAAAGAACAGACCCAGTGGGAGGATGCATCCGAAGAGCGCGATTTTGTTTTTAGCGTTCATAGACTTGCGCTTTTGTCAGGCGTTTTCCTTTTCAGAAAATACGATTGCCTCGAAAACTTTGAATTCGGCATCCGCTTCCTTCCAGGCATACGGATCGAGCCCGGCCTTGAGGGAAAGGTGGACAAGTGTTGTTTCCTTGTCCCATCCCTGTTCAGGGGCGACCTGGGGAAGGAAGACGGAGCTCCGGAAATCCTTCGACAGGATGATTCCGTGTTTTCCGATAATGAAATCATCGGTAGACTTTATTTTCTCTGGAGGGGTCAGGACTGAAATTTCAATTATGATGTCGGAGAGTTCGTCCAATGTTTTTACACGCTGGAATCTCGGATCCTGAAAGGCCGAATGCGACGCATTATGGATGATGTTGCTGCATAGCGGTTCAAAGGCTTCAATATTGCCGATGCAGCCGCGGAGAGACCCGTCTTTTGTGTGGAGTGTTACAAAGCACGAGCGTGTCTCGCGAAGTTTCTCCGGCAGGTTCTCCGGTACGGCCAGGTTTATTCTTTTTAAAACATTTTCAATGGTTGAGCGTGCAAGGGCAAGCATCATTATTTTTTCATCAGGGGAATAGGGTTCAACTGTTTTCATCGGAGCCTCCGTTTACTGCTTAAAAAAGCCAATTTCAAAATTGGCGAATTTAAGGTAGGGACGGCTCGCCGAGCCGTCTGTTTTGAGGCGGCGGTTCGGACTTCGGTGAGCTCAGTCGAACCGCGAAACCGCCCTACCTTCGGCAATTTTTAAATTACCTTAAAAAATAAAACTTCTCCGGGGGAGAAGTTTTATTTTCTTATAATCTGTTTATGAAAAAGCGTTTATCTTGATTCGGGGACCTTCAGGATCATGGGGGTTTTGAGTTTTCCGTCAGCAGGAAGTCCTGGATTGGCTTTCCTGATGTCATCAGTTTTAAGCCCGTACATGGCTGCAATGTCTTCCACGGTGTCGCCGTCTGAAACTTCATGTTCGGCGTATGTGGCGGTCGATGCTGCCGCTGCGGGGCTCGTGCCTACTGCAGAAGGCGCCTTGCCTTCAAGTTCATTGAGGAGTTTTTCTTCATCGCTGGGGCCGGCCGCTTTTACAGGTTCAACAGGAGCGAGACCGGCATCAGGAACCTTTGTCCCTGTCTTTGGGGCTGTAACTTTGGTCGTGGCTGCTGTTGCGGTACGGGCACCGGCTTCAGGAATGACAAGTTTCTGGCCGATCTGGAGAGGTTTCTTGGGGTCAAGGTTATTGGCTGCTGCAAGGGCATCCGTCTTTATATTGTATTTTGCGGCTATTTTCCAGAGGGAGTCATTGCTGCCAACAGTATAGGATCCGTCGGACGGACGGGCGGCTTTGCCGGGAGCGGCCTTTGCGCGGGACGCGAGTTTCTCGGGAGATACAGGAGCTCCGCCAGGGGGGATAATGAGTGTTGCTCCGATTTTGAGGGGTTTCTGGAGGGACATTTTGTTGTAGGCGGCAAGTTCTTCCTTGCTGACACCGTATTCCCTTGCTATTTTCCAGAAGGAGTCACCGCTTTTAACCGTGTATTTTATCGGTTCAGTCTTGATTTCAGGAATCGCCGGAGCAATCGGTTCAACTGCTACGGGCGTGGCGGGCTGCTCTAAAGGTGTATCGGTAGGGGCCGGAATATAGGGTCTTTCTTTCAATACTTCCTGAGTTTTGCATCCACCTGTCAGGCTGAGTGCTCCAATTGCTAGGAAATGAACAGCTGCGACCCCGGATAAAACCGCCATACGCTTATTACTCACTTTTAAACCTCCTGTTAATTATCAAAGTAAATTTTTGACCTCTATCCTTATAGTCCTTGAACATGTCCATGCTTGCACATCCTGGCGATAAAAGAACCACGTCTCCCGGCTCTGCTTTATCACATGCGGCATTCACAGCATCTTCAAAGGTTTTAAATATTACGCAACATATATCATTTTTCCACAGATTTGCCAATTTATTTTTACATTCTCCTACAAGAAAAACAGCTTTTATCCTGTCCTTTTCCTCCAGCACGGATGCAAAATCCATGTTTTTGTCGAGTCCTCCGGCTATAAGGCAGACATTGTTTTTCGCCCCTGCAGCCCGCAGTGCGACAATCAATGAATCCGGATTTGTTGCTTTTGAATCATTGATATAGGTGATACCGTTATATTTACCGACTATCTCCAGCCGGTGTGGGCCTGTGCGGAATTCGCAGATTCCCCTCTTGAGAAGTCCTATTGGCGCTTCCGGAACAACTGAGAAAACAAGAGCCAGCGCCGCCATCAGGTTTTCAGCATTGTGCGCGCCCAGCAGCTGTGTCTCGGAAAGGCTGATGAAGGATTTCCCCCTGATGGTTATTTCCCCGCCTCCGTCGAAATAATAATCTGCGGTTTTATCCGAACAAGAGATTGTGACCGGTCTTTCCGTCCCGGGGAAGAATTCGTTCCAGTACGGCAGAAGATCCGAACGCATGATTTTATTTTCAGATGACTTTATGTTCCTGAAAACGCTGAATTTTGATTTCGCATAGTCCTTTTCCGTTTCATAACGGTTCATGTGGTCTGAAGTGATGTTGAGGAGAACGGCCGATTCCGGTGCGAAATCCGCAGCGGCGTCGAGTTGGAAGGAACTGGCTTCAACGACAAGGAAATCGTATTTGACAGGATCAAGCACGGATTGTGAAAGGGGTATTCCGATGTTTCCGGAAACGGCCGATTTTCTGCCTATTGAATTTAAAAGGTGGCAAGTGAGTTCGGTTGTTGTTGTTTTTCCGTTTGTGCCCGTGACGGCGAGTATCGGGGTTTTGCAGAATCTGAAGCCGAATTCGAGTTCGCCTATCAGCGGGATATTGCTGGATATGGCGGCCTGTCCCAGAGGGGAGAAGTTTGCGATGCCCGGACTTATTACAATCAGGTCGGCTTCGGGAAGCGGTTCGTTTTTCCATCCGAGGCGAACGTCAAGCCGGTCATCTGCATGGGACTTTTCGAAGTCTTCGAGTCCGGGCGAGGTGCTTTCGTCAACGGCGCAGACTTTGAATCCTTTTTTCAGGGCGAGTTCGACAGCGGCGCGACCGCTGATTCCGAGACCGAGGACGATAACATTGCCGATTTTCAATTGCCGATTTCCGATTTTATTCATTGAAGTAAGGGGGATTTGCCGGGGGAACCGCCGCTATTTTCATCTCAGTTTCAGTGTTGCGAGGCCGATAAGGGCAAGTATGCCTGACAATATCCAGAATCTTATTACGATCTGCGACTCAGGCCATCCGAGCCTTTCAAAATGGTGATGTATGGGGGTGCAGAGGAAGACCCTTTTTTTGAAGAGCCTGAAGCTGATCACCTGGATGATCACCGAAACCGCCTCCACCACGAAAACACCTCCGACTATAACCAGCAGCAGCTCCTGTTTCACAAGAACTGCTATCAGCCCTATGGAACCGCCTAGTGCAAGGCTTCCGGTATCGCCCATGAACATTGAGGCCGGCAGGCAGTTGTACCAGAGGAATCCGATGCAGGCGCCCAATATGGCCGCCGCAAAAACAACAACTTCGCTGGATCCCGGGATGAAAGGCACATTGAGGTAACCCGCAAAGATCTTATGGCCGCAGATGTAGGCGAATATGCCGTAGGTGAGGGTGCAGAAGATGGAGCAGCCGACTGCAAGCCCGTCTTTGCCGTCTGTGAGATTGACCGCATTGGAACAGGCGACAACCACCAGCGCCGCAAAACCGAAGGCCAGATAGCCGGGGATGTTCTCGAGCAGGGGCGCCTTCAGGAAAGGAACCATCACCTGTCTCAGGAGATTATGTGTTTCAGGAAGGGAGTCGAGATATACGGCGGCTGAAAACGCTATCACTATTTGCATGAGGAGCTTCAGTCGTCCCGGAATTCCGTCGCGGTTCCCAAGGACTTTCGTATAGTCGTCCCAAAATCCTACGGCCCCGAGTGCGAGCAGGGTGACGAGAAAGACTGTCACAAGTGGATTCAAGGGAAGGGACCACATGACTGTTGATATTGTTATGCTTGCAATTATCAGGATGCCCCCCATGGAAGGAACCTTGTCCTTTTCCGGTTTGAGAAGCTCATCCGGAACCAGACCTTTGAGCCTTGACGGGGCAGTGGCGTTGAGCCTTTTCAGCACCCTGACAGTCAACGGGCCGAATACGAAGGCGATCAGAAGCGCAGTGATTGCGGCGCCTCCCGCCCTGAACGTCACATATTGGAAAAGCCGCAAAGGTCCGAAATAATCGTCGAAATTAGTTAAATAATATAGCATTTCTCTTTCATCCGCACTTGCTGTAGCCGCAGCTCAGGCATTTCAGGCAGTTTTCCTGAAAGTAAAGGCTTTTGTCATTGCACTGCGGGCATATCATTAAGTTTTTGTTTTGTGTTTTGTCATGCTTCTTTTTTGATTTTTCAGGCGGCGCAGCCGCCGGCTGTACGCCGTTGGCGATCTCTTTTTTCTTGATCATTCCTATCTTTGTAAGGTGTTTTTCAATCACAAGCCCGATATCGGCGGCCAGTGAAGGGATGTATTTGCCTTCGGAAAAATATCCGCCATTGGGGTCGTAGATGCTTTTCAGTTCGTCGACCAGGAAGCTGGGATCGGGTTCTTTCCTGAACACCGCCGAAATCAGACGCGTCATTGCCACAATCCAGCTCAGATGCTGTAAGTTTTTCGTGTTGATGAACAGTTCATAAGGCCTTCTTTTGCCGGTTTCCTCTTCAATGATGTCATTGATTGTGAGATAGAGGGCGTCAGGGGCGAGGGGGGTTTTTATCTTGTATGTCGTTCCTTCAAGCTCTTTCGGCCTTGGCAGATCTGGAACGACTGCGCTTTTTCCGTTCTTGGCCTGCCCATCCTCTTTTTTCACCAGTATTCCCGCAATCTTGTCCGAAGGCCTGAATGTCGTGCAGCCTTTGAGGCCGTGATCGCAGGCGAACATGTAGATGTCCTTGAACTTATCGTAGGGATAAGTCGTCGGTATGTTGATCGTTTTGGAAATTGAACTGTCAACATATTTCTGAAGTTCGGCCTGGATTTTCACATGCTCTTCTGGAGTGACCTGTTCTGCAGTGACAAAATAGTCCGGGATTTTGGAGTCCTTGTTCTCGGCCTTGAATTTGCTGTACGCATAGTCTGAAACCTCGACGACGGAGAAGTCATGTTCCGTTGTGTTTCTGATTTTCCTGTCATATGTCAGTGCGAAAACCGGTTCGATTCCGCTGGATATGTTCCCTGCGAAAAGGCTTATCGTGCCGGTCGGGGCTATGGATGTCAAGTGCGAATTCCGCAGACCGTGTTTGGAAATGCCCTTCCGGATTTCCCCGGGGAGCGTGGAAATGAATCCGCCCTTGGGGTATTTCAAAGGATCAAACATCGGGAAAACACCCTTTTCCCGTCCCAGTCCGATGCTTGCATCGTAAGCGGAATATGTGATGGTTTTCATTATGTCTGCGGAAATTTTGATTGATTCCGCGGAACCGTAGCGCATTCTCATGAAAATCATAAGGTCGGCAAGTCCAGTTATGCCCAGGCCCATGCGCCGTTTGTTGACGGCCTCCTCCTTCTGTTTTTCCAGGGGATATCCGCTGATTTCCACTATATTGTCGAGGAATCGGACGGCTGTCCTGACGTTCTGCTCGATTCCGCTGAAATCAATTTTCGCCTTTGGGGTGAATGGGTTGGAGACGAACTGTGTCAGGTTGACAGAGCCCAGGAGGCATGCGCCGTACGGCGGCAGAGGCTGTTCGCCGCAGGGGTTGGTGGCGCAGATGTCTTCGCAGTAATGGAGGTTGTTCATCTGGTTCACCCTGTCTATGAGGATGAAACCGGGTTCGGCGTAGTCGTATGTGGACTTCATTATGAGTTCCCACAGATCCACTGCGTTCAATGTCTTGTATACGTTTCCGTTGAAGACGAGATCCCACTTCCCATTGCTCTTCACAGCTTTGATGAACTTGTCGGTTACGGCGACGGAAAGATTGAACATCCGGAGATTGTCATTCTTGTGCTTTGCCGTGATGAATTCCTCGATGTCGGGATGGTCGCATCTCAAGACTGCCATCTGCGCGCCTCTGCGCTGGCCCGCGCTCATGATGGTTTTGCAGGTTGAATCCATCACCTGCATGAAACTTATGGGGCCTGAAGATTTCGCCTCGCATCCCTTGATGTGCGAATTTGCAGGCCTGAGGGTCGAGAAGTCGAACCCGACTCCGCCTCCCTGCTTCTGTGTCACGGCCGAATCCTTGACAACATCGAAAATGCCTTCGATGGAGTCGTCGATTTTATTCATCACATAACAGTTGAACATTGTCACCGCAGAGCGCGCCGTGCCCGCATTTGAAAGTATCCTTCCGCCCGGAAGGAAGCGGTAACCGCTCAGCAGCTCGGTAAAATTTTTCTCCCACAGTTTCTTGTCCTTCTCCCTTGCCGCCGCAGCTCTGGCGACCCGGGCCCATGTTTCCTGAACAGTCTTATCCTCCGGAACACCGTTTGAACCTTCATAGCGGTATTTCCTGTTCCATATTTCCGCCCCGACATCGAAGAATGTATTTGATCCCACTTTTATATTGTCCTTAAATTATTCCAACCAGTGAATTGTTAAAAGTTTTTTTGAATATAGTCAAAGGAAATCCCAAGACAAGTGCATGAGAAAAAATAATGAAGAAATTGCTTTCATGCGCATCATTACTTGTCTTAATGGTTCGGCGGATAATCATATTGCATGTCTGGAGCTCTCGGAGCCTTCAAGTTAACGCAAGCTGATTAACCGCCGGATCTATAATTAGCGCCAAT
>JBAZRS010000184.1:0-9083 GCA_041662825.1 Victivallales bacterium
CTTCCCCGGTATATGAATTGGGGGCGGGAAAGTAAACGGTGATCGCCTGTTCTGAAAACAGACCGTCGGCGGATGCGCATTTCCCGAGGAGCATGTTTCTCGGGTTTTCCGGGGAAAGTTTTTTATGCCCGCGCCAGAAGGAGTTTGAGATGCGCAGGGCGTCCGGCCCTGAAATTCTAATTACAGTTATGGCTCCGCCGGTGCCGGTTGCTATTGCAGCTATTGTGTCGGCGGTGTTTTCCATATGTCTTATCCTGATTTAAAGTATATGAATTTCAAAGTGGTCCGGGGTCTGGTGTCAGGAAAGATTTCCCTTAACTGAAACCTGACACCTGAACACTGACACCAAGTTGAGGCGCTCTGGGCGCCCGATATATATGGCCCGGAAATCTTGTATTTTTTTAATTTTAACTGTAAATTCCGTTTTTATTATATATTCAAATTGCACGAATTATAAGATTGCATCTGTATTATTTACGCATTTTACTGAGGGGGTTGTTTTATTTATGGAAAGAAAAGCTTTCAAGGATATACCAGCCGATTTAAAAGGCAAATTCCAGTCCGCCCTGGGCGCAAAAGATATTGTATACGCAATGATGCTCCTGAAGGGGATTGTCCAGAAGGAGCCCTGTTTCGGGGAGGCGAGGGATCATCTCAGGAAACTCGAGAAGTCGAAGGTCGGGAATATCGGTTTTTTCGCAAGATTCATGTCCGCATTGAAGACATACAGCACCCTGACCGCCGGACGGGCGCAACTTGCCAGGAAAAAACCCATGGAAGCGCTTAAGCATGCCGAG
Source organism: Victivallales bacterium (assembly GCA_041662825.1). Classification (GTDB taxonomy): domain Bacteria; phylum Verrucomicrobiota; class Lentisphaeria; order Victivallales; family GWF2-50-93; genus GWF2-50-93. The sequence continues at coordinate 798 of JBAZRS010000184.1, forward strand.
GACATGCTTGCCGTCAACCTCAAATCGCTTTCCGCCCTGCGCCTTATGGCGGAGGCCGGACGGGATCTCAATGCCAGTTTCATAACCATAGAGGCGCTTGAAATAGCCAGGGAATATTTTCCGAGGAACATACCGGTACTGGACTGGCTCGCAGACGAGTACGCCGCCAACAAACAGGGGACAAACGCACTGAGGATAAGGCAGGAAATCAGCGCCATGAAACCGGATGACCTGGCCGCACAACAGAAAGTCAGGGCCGCCGCAGCCCAGGCCACGATGGATACCCACGGATGGAATAAGACGGATAAGGGTGATGAAGGCTACCGCACCTTGCTCAAAAGCCAGGATGATGCCGTCAAACTTGAGCAGCAGGACCGTATTGTCAGGAATATAGACGATGTCAAAAACCATATCGGCGATCTTGAAAAACAGATAGCCGAGGGGAAGGGCAATCAGGAAATGAAACGCAAGCTCGCCGACCTTTACCAGAAGGCTGAACAGCACGACAAGGCCATTGAATACTACAATATGGTCGCCCAGGAAATCGGCGCCATGGATCCTTTCATCGACAGGGCCATAGAGAAGTCGACAGTTGCGAAATACGAACAGGCCGTCAGGGAATGGCAGAAATATGCCGAGGCCGCCCCCGACAAAAAGGCGGAGGCCGAAAAGAACATTGAAATCATCGAAAGCCAGATGAACAGCTACAAGCTCGACAGGTCGATCGAGCGCGTAAACAACTATCCGAACGACCTCCAGCTCAGATATGAGCTTGCAGTCATATATTTTGAACTTGGGGATTTCGAAAACGCCCTGGGCCAGTTCCAGCTTTCACAGAAAAATCCCCAGAGGCGGCTCTCCTCAATCGTTTATCTCGGACAGTGCTTCCACAAGAAAAAGCAGCATGACATCGCCATCGAGGAATACACTAAGGCCATCAGTGAAATGCTCACCATGGACAGGCAGAAAATGGATGCCCTTTATTTCCTCGGCCTCTCATACGAGGAGACGGGCAACATTGAAAAAGCCGTCGAATGCTTCAAGCAGATTTACAGGGCGAACGTCAAATTCAGAGATGTCTCCGACCGCATGGACCGCCTTGCCGGAAAAGCATAAACCAAAGTGTCAGAGAATCAATGTTTTTCTGATACTCCGACACAGTGATTTTCTGAAGGAAATCACGATGACACTTTGCACTGTAACTGAAACAATATTATGGATATAAACCCCATTTTCCAGACTGCACAGCGTCTTTTTTCCAGAGTCCACGATTCCGGCGAAAACAAGCGCAGTCCCTCCTATGATACGACCCTGCCGATGTCTGACATCGAACATGAGTTTGATTCTCCATACCCGCTGCCGGAGGAAGTCACGAAACGCTATATCATCAGAAGGCCCCTCGGAAAGGGGGCGTTCGGGATTGTCTGCCTTGCCGAAGACAGGAAAATAGGCCGTCTCGTGGCGGTCAAACAGCTGGTCACCTACAGGAGGAAGGATTCTGAAATCTATGAAAGGTTCATGCAGGAGGCCAGGATAGGGGCCCAGCTTGACCATCCCAACCTGGTCAATGTGCTGTCCCTGGAGGAGGATGAGAATTCCGCCTGCATAATAATGGAGTATCTCGGCGGCGGAAGCCTAGCTTCCTACATCAGCAAGGAGAAGAAAGTCGATGTCCAGACAGCAGTCAGGATAATCACCGGAGTGCTAACAGGGCTGGATGCGGCGCACCACAACATGGTCATTCACCGCGACATCAAGCCCCAGAACATCCTTTTCGGCACACACGGCGAACCGAAGATATCGGATTTCGGCGTGGCGCATCTTCCGGTCGTGTCCGGAGGAATACCGGAGGATAAGACCGCATATCAGAACAGGGTGATCGGCACACCTCTTTATATGGCGCCCGAACAGATATCAAACAAGCCCTATGACCACCGGGTGGATCTTTATGCTGTCGGAGCGGTACTCTACGAGATGCTGACCGGCAAGAAGATATTCACACCGCGCGGCGAAATATCCATAGAGACAATGAGAAACCTGATAATGACAATTGAGCCGGATCCGATCGATGAGGAAGCGGGCATACCCCCGGGGCTTGCCGCAGTGACAATGAAACTTCTGGCAAAGAAACCCGATGACAGGTTTCCAGATGCGCGGTCCACAATAATCGCACTTGGCAAGATCGACCTGCCCCTTTCCGGAAAAATGCAGGGCATCCACTCTGAAACCAGGGTCGGAGTATCCGGCCCGCTGATAAGTTCGCCTGCGGCGATGCTTGAGGACGTGATAAGGCTTTTCCTTGTCGACGGCAGCATATCGCCCGCGGAAAGGAGGGAGCTCGCCCGCCGTGCGGAACGTCTCGGCGTGAGCAGCCCTCACGCCAAGGGGATTGAAAATAAAATCAGGATGGAGCTCGGATATCCGAGCATCGAGGCGGTTGAAGAGTACTCCGGACTCATGAGACAGTTCATGAACGAATCACCGGACATGAAAATAAGCCGGGAGAATCACGTGCTGCTGAAAGCAAGACGGGAGGAACTCAGGATTTCCGGCGAAGAGGCCGTTTCACTTGAAAAGGAGCTCTCTGACAAAATAAAATACCAGAAGCTTGCCGAAAATAAAAATCCCGCTTAGGTATTTCGCGCCTAAGCGGAATTTTCTGACGAACTGCTTTCCCTGCTATTTTTTCAGGAAAAGCTCCACAACCGGTATCGCCACTTTAGGTTTCATCTGTGGAAGCGTTATTGTAAGAGTGCTGTCTTTTCCCCCGAGCTTGTGATTCTGCCCCTCCTGCCAGGGTTCAAGCCCCTTCATGGCTATCTCTGAGCCGTCATGGAGGAATTGGGCGTACTGGACCTGCTCAACATAGGCTTTCCCGTCCATGGATATGTGCTTGTAGGGCCATGCGAGGATGTGAAGATATATTCTTCCTGTCACGGGATTGTATGTGAGATTGCATCCCGCAGGGCATTTGAATTCCGCCGGCGCCTGCGTGCAGCCGTATATTGAACGGCTGCTCCTGCGCATCCACTCTCCGATTGCGGACAGTTTGTCCTGCGCGCGGCAGTCGAATTCGCCGCGTGCGGTGGGCCCGACGTTGAGAAGCAGGTTTCCGCCTTTGCTGACTGAGTCTATGAGGGTCATGATCAGTTCGTCGTTCTCGCGGAATGTCATTTCATCGCGGTGATAGCCCCACGAACCGGACAGGGTCTGACAGGCCTCCCAGACAATCGGATTGCCTTCCTTGTCCTTCAGTCCTTCGCGAGGCTGGAACTGTTCAGGCGTCTCGAAATCCCCGGATCCGGGAATGTCGAGCCTGTTGTCCAGCATTATGTCCGGCTGGAGTTTCCTTATGAGTTTGAGAAGCTTCTCCGATTCCCAGTCCTTGTGCCCCTTTCCGTCTTCGCCGGGATACGAGAAATCGAACCAGAGGATGTCTATCTTCCCGAATTTAGTCAGAAGCTCCGTAACCTGGTTGCGCATGTAGGCGGCATATTTGCGGACATCGCGGTTCTTCTCCTTCTCCCTGAACGCCTTGTCGTCCCGCTGCGGGTGAATCCTGTCAACGGGGAAATCCGGATGATGCCAGTCGATGAGCGAATAATAGAAGCCGACCTTGATCCCCTCGGCGCGGAATGCATCAACCATCGGTTTGAGGAGGTCTTTTCCCCATGGTGTCTTCGTCGCCTTGTAATCCGTGTATTTCGAGTCCCAGAGGCAGAACCCCTCATGGTGCTTGGTCGTGATCACGAAATATTTCATTCCCGCGTTCTTCGCCATCCTGGCCCATTCCTTAGGCTCGTAGAGGTCGGGGCTGAAACGGTCGAAATATTTCTGGTACTGCTCGTTGCTTATGCGCTCATTGTGCCGCACCCATTCATGCCTTGCAGGCATCGAGTAGAGCCCCCAGTGGATGAACATCCCGAACCGGTCCTGGGTGAACCAGGCCGTCCTGCTTTTTGAACCGGCTTTCTTTTTCTCCGCCATAACATATCCTCCCGTTGATTTTGTGAACTGGCCATCAAGTGAAAAAACAGCCTATTCTACTCCGCGCAGACCTTCCGGTCAATGAACAAAAACACCAAAAGCATGCATGTTTCAAACATTTTATATTTCACTTTACATGCTAAATTGACAGTCATAATGAATGAATATTTCAACCCTGACGTAAAAATCCTCATTGCCGACTGCGTTCGCCTCGGCAGGTTCTGGAACATGCCGGATCTTTCGGCGCCATACTGGAGATTCTACTGGAACAGCGAGGAAGGCGCTTCATTATGGCTCGCCGGGAAAGAGCACGCCCTCCACCCTTCGGACATAATCCTGATTCCGCCCAACACACATTTCTCTTCCGCATGCACGGGGAAGCCGAAGCATTTCTATATCCATTTCACCGCAAGCCAGCCGTTCTCGGACATGCCCCCTCAGATCATCAGGATCACGCCGGGCGGGGAGATGCTCGGCATAATCATGGAAACTGCCAGACTTCTTTCCCGCAGTAAAACCGACTCGGTTAAACTTTCCGTTTCCGTACTGATGCTGATTCACTACGCTCTCAGAATGGCGCCTGCGGACGTCGCCGTGGAGAAAAAGCTGGATTCGAGGATCTCGTCCGCCATGAAAATGATCGATGAAAACATCTCAACGCCCCATTCCAACAATTTAATCGCCAGAAAACTTTCCATGAGCACAAATGCGTTTCTCCGGCTATTCAGGGCGAATGCGGGAATGAGCCCCCAGCTCTACTCCAGGATCAGGCGCATTGAAAAAGCCTGCATTCTGCTGCATTATTCCGACCTGGACATAAAGCAGGTCGCCTCGGATACAGGTTTCTGCGACCGCTTCCATTTCAGCCGCGTCTTCAAAAAACTGAGAGGTGTGGGCCCGTCGGAGTTCAGGAAAAGAAGGTCGTGACGTGAAACGAATTTCAAATTCTATTCTCAGATGACGAAAGGATTATGAATAATGAGTCCGCAGCCGGTGAAATCCTTTACGTTCCTGGTGGCAAGAATAAGATCGTGTTCCAAAGCGGTGGCGGCAATCAGCAGATCCGCTTGCGTGCGCACAACGCCTCTTTTTCTGAGTTCTCCGCGGAGTATGCCGGCTCTTCTTGCAGTGCTCTCGGCAACCGGCAACACACGGCAGCGAAGTTCAATGAATCTTTCAAACCATTCAATCTGCCTTCTGGCGTTCTTATATGACAGACCGCAAAAAACCTCCTCGACAGTTATGACGCTTATATTGACAACCTCCCTTTGAGAAAGCCAGTCTGTCACAGCACTGTTCCCCCCGGGTTTCATGGATTCACTGATGATGTTCGTATCACACAGCCATTTCATATTTCACACCATGTTCCTGCGATCTTTTCGCGCAGGTATTTCAATTACGGCCTTTTCTTCATTTTGAATTGCGTGAAGTTCCTGCAGCAGGTCGCCAACAGTAGGAGTTCTAACCTTCTTGAGCCCTAGCGCCTCATATTCGTGTATGTCCATGACCACGGCAACCGGACGGTTCCTGTTTGTAATCATCTGCGGCTCTTTTTTCGAATCCATTATCAGTTCCGACAAACTCGACTTTGCAACCGCTATATTCCAGCTATTCATATTTTACCTCCATGTCTTATGGTCATATTATTGTCTATTATAGTCATATTCATGTATATGTCAAGAGCGGAATTGTATATTATTCAGACCCGAATGGCGCCTGGATAAGGTATTTTTTTCTTTTCTTCATGCCGCAGCCTTTCCGAGGTAGACTTCCATCGGTCTGCTGTAGCCGAGGGACGCATGGACTCTCCTGCCGTTGTAAAACTCGAAGTACTGCCTTGACCTATTCTCCCCGTCCCACGTATACTGGAATCTACCGTCGGAGGTGAGGTTCCCGTCCGGGTCAACTGTTACCGTGGAAAAATCCCTATAGGCGGTTTTCCGGAAGTAGTATTCGACTGGCAGTTCAGGGCAACCCATGCAACTCCTATCAGTTTCCGTCAATATGGAATCCTATCTTCTTCTTGGCGGGCGGCGGTGTCTGCTTCAGGTGGTCCCTGAGCTCATGCATTATGGCGACGACGTTCTGGGCGTTCATGTCCAGTCTGTTCTCGATCTCCTTGAGTTTTGCGGCAAACCTGGCGTTGGTCTCAAGCATGGCCCGCATCTGTACGAAGGCCCGCATTATGGCGATGTTCACAAGTATCGCCCTCCTGCTGTTCTACACGCTGGAGAGCATGGCCACTCCCTGTTCTGTGAATACGAACGGCATGTATTTCGCATACTCGCCTTTCTTTAAGGTGCCAATCTGGCATCTTAGAGAATCGTACTCGTCGGAGGTGAGCTCGAACATGAAGTCTTTCGGGAAACGTTCGATGTTTCTCCCGACCTGCAATATCCACAGTTCCGGGGACAGTTATCTGCGTGTATTGGCTCAGGGAATTGGAAGAGTAGAAGGAGTCGCGGGCAGGAATGCCCACGCTACTTTGGGTGCGGTTGCCGATGGAGTCGAAGGCGTATCCGAACTTCTGGTTCGGCACTTCCACATCATTGGAGTCATATTTTTTTACCGGAGGTGTTGTAAGTGCAGGCGGTGGCTGTCAGTGGTTCTCTACCGGTTGTCAGTTGCATTTGAGAACGACTCCTGACTATTCCGTCGCCGCCTTGATCTTGTTTATCTCGAACATGACTTCATTCATTGAGGACGGCCTGTTTATGATGTCTTTGGCGAGGCACTTCTCCACGATGAGATTGTTCCATCCTGCGGGAACATCGGCCCTGAATGATTCAACGGAGCCGGGCTTCTCAAGCCTGTGCTTCTTGAAAAGCTCAATCGAGGTTTCAGCAACGAATGGAGGAGATCCCGTCAGAAGATGATAGAGGGTGGCGCCGTAGGAATAAATGTCCGACTGGGGTGATGCGGCCTCCCCCATGAAGATTTCAGGCGCCAGGTAGATCGGGGTTCCCACTATGAATCCGTCCTGGGTTATATGGAGGCTCTCCGGAAGCTTGGCGATTCCGAAATCGCTCAGTTTGATTTTCCCGGTCTTGATGTCGTAAAGTATGTTTTTGAGTTTGATGTCCCGGTGGTATACGCGGTTCCTGTGCAACTCAGAGATGGCGCTGGCAAGGTCAAAAGCCATGTTGGTGAAGGATTTTATCGGGATCTTTCCCCGTGTCACCATGTATTCTTCGAGGTCCACGCCGTCGACAAACTCCATCACCAGATACGGGCACTCGTTGTACTGCCCCTTGTCTATGAATTCGGTTATGTTCGGATGTTTTATCTTGGAAATTATCTCCACTTCGTTCTTGAATCTTTCAACAAGCTCCTTCTTGTCCGAAGCGCTTTTTGTGAGCATCTTCATGGAGTAGATAGTCCTGCCTTTTGACTTCACGACCTTATACACCAGGGAATTCCTGCCCCAGCCCAGGGAGTCGATGATTATGTAGCCGTTGATGTCGTCGCCCACAAATGGCACGCTGTGATCCGATTTCATCCTGATCTTTGCCGTTTCCGTAATGGCGTATTCATCCTTCCTCTGCTTGTTCCTGTTGAGAAGAATCCTCACCCTTGTCGACAGTTCGGCCGGGCTGAAGGGCTTTTTCAGGAAATCATCGGCCTTGCATTCGATGAGCCTGCTCTGGATTTCCTCGATATCGTACCCTGAGATGAGGATCACGGGGACGTCCATGTTGCAATTCCTTATCTGCCTGCAGATGTCAAACCCGTTCGTGTCCGGCAGGAGGACGTCAAGTATGACAAGGTCTATGCTGCTGCCGCTTTTCTTGTCCGCATCGCCGGAGATCCCGAGGATTTCCAGCGCGGCCTTCCCGTTTGAGGCAGTCTGGATGTTTTTGAAGTCCGAATCCCTGAGTATCCTCTCGATCAGGTTGCAGACAAAATTGTCGTCATCGACAAGCAGTATTGAGTTCTCTCCCGTAATTTTTATCTTTTCGGTTTTCAAGATGACAGGGCTCTCCAGCTGTTTTCCGGCTTAAATGGTCTTTTCATGTTGTTATAAATCATCAATGCGTCCGATGTCCGTAGACAATATACAGTTCCGGAAAGAAAATTCCCCGCCCATATTAAAAATAAATAATCGCGGGGATGGAGTTGTTTTTGCGGATTTTCAGATGAACGGGATTCAGGTGCTGATTTGCACTCCCTGCTGAAAGACGGGGCAGACAGAAGCCTGCACGCCAAAAGACCACGGAACGGCTGTTTCCACATTCAACAACCACCGCCTCGGCTTTCGGGAATAATACCTGCTTCACCAAAACAAATCCCAAATTCGAA